>JAFPQL010000155.1 GCA_017414145.1 Oscillospiraceae bacterium
AGCTCAAACTTCAGATCCTCCGGCAGACCGCCGACATTGTGATGTGCCTTGACGCCGTCGCTCTCCAGAATGTCGGGGTAGATCGTACCCTGTGCAAGGAACTCGATGCCGTCGAGCTTTCTGGCCTCTTCCTCAAAGACACGGATAAACTCAGCACCGATGATCTTGCGCTTTTTCTCCGGCTCTGCAACGCCCGCGAGCTTGTCCAGGAAGCGGTCAACCGCATCTACATAGACGAGATTCGCATTCATCTGATTGCGGAACACCTCGACAACCTGCTCCGGCTCGCCCTTGCGCAGCAGGCCGTGGTTGACATGGACGCAGACCAGCTGCTGTCCGACTGCCTTGATCAGCAGTGCCGCGACGACCGAGCTGTCCACGCCGCCGGACAGTGCGAGCAGCACCTTTTTGCTGCCGATCTGTGCGCGGAGCGCTTCCACCTGCTCCTTGATAAATGCTTCTGCAAGTGCCGGTGTGGTGATTCTTTCCATGCTTTCGGGTCTGACATTGGAACTCATAAACATCCTCCTAATCTGCATTTGTCTGATCGGGTAATCCGGATCGGAAACACGATTATTATACCATATCGCCGGGCGGATTGTCAATATTTTGCAGCGGGGGCCGCTGCTGTTTCCGGCTCGTGCGGGTGTTCCGCCGCTTCCGGCAGCCGGTTTGAAGATCACAAACCGGTGCGCCGTTCAGTCGGAAGCGGATGACGAAGAATCATCGAGCACGCAGTCAATCGCTATGATGACGGCAAGAACCATTACGGCATCTGTTTCGCTGTCAATCACGATCTCGTAGCTGTCTCCAAAGGACATCCAGCGCTTATGGATATATGCGATCCGGTCGCCGCCGCTCTGAATTGTGTAATCGTGGGAGAAAAGATCCCCTTCAATCTTCCAGTCAAGGCCTTCGATCCGGTAGCGCGGCTTGAAAAAAGAGAATTCCTTGACAATATCTGCGATGTGCTGCCCGTCTGTATATACCGAGAATCTCTCGAAAAGCCGGAGCAGCCTCTGCTGCACGAAGGCGACCTCAGTATTGCTGCTGTCATACAGGTGCATTTTACGGCCGAGGGAAAGAAACTCTCCGAGCGCTGAGAATACCACATTTCCCTCTTCGTCGTATATTTCGGAACGCTGCCTGAGCGAAAAGAATTTTTGTTTGAAATACAGCTTCATATCGGTTACTCCGGGTATTTCGGTTTCAGCAGGATGATTCACCCCTGCTGCCTGTAATATGCGACCGTTTCCGCGATGCCGCGTGCAAAATCATATGACGGCAGAAAGCCGGTGTCCGCCGTCAGTGCGGAGATGTCCGCCTGCAGGTGCATGACCTGTTTGTCGCTGTACGGAATCGCGCCGAAGCCGAGCGGAAGTGCCGGGTTGATACAGTCGCGGAGTGCTTCGACATAGCGCCGGAGCGGCATGGCCTGCCCGCTGCCCAGCGGATAGACCGCGCCGCTGCGGCCGTCCCTTGCAGCGAGGAAAAATGCCTCTGCCGCATCGTCCGCATAGAGATAATCCCAGCGCTGTTCACCGGCGGTGAGCTGCGGGGTTTCCCCGGCAAGCAGCTTCCGGATGACCGTTGAGATCATCGAGCCGGCGCCGTCGTGAATGCCGTACACCGACAGCACCCGCAGATGAATATGGTCGATGCCGGCGGCTTCGCAGTCCGTGCGGGTCATCGCGCCGGCGCAGAGCTTTGCCATGCCGTAGCCGTTTTCGGGGAAGCACGGCGTATCCGGGGTCAGCACGCCGCTGACTCTTCCGTACTCCGCCTGTGAGCCCGCAAAGACAAAGACCTTGCAGTGCAGTGCCTTTGCAGCGGCAGCCGCGTCAATCGCGGCACGGATGTTTCCGGTCTGTGCTTTCATGTTGTTCCGGCCGCTTCCGGTCGTATCGGTCCATGCCAGATGAAAAAACGCGTCCGCGTCCGCTGCCGGCAGGCGTTCGGGCAGACGGTCAAGCTCCGTGATTCCGCACGGAATGACGCGCAGAAGCGGGTGCTGCGGCAAATTTGCGGTGCGCGGACTGTCCGGACGCACCACGGCATAGACCGGAATGTCCTCGCGGAGCAGGCGGCGGCAGAGTGCGGTGCCGATCGCGCCGGTCGGTCCTGTGATGACCGCCGAACGGATTTCCCGCCCGATCATCGCGTCACCGCTTCGATGACCGTCCGGCCGATGCGGTCGATCATGTCATCGGTCATGCCGGGGTAAACGCCGACCCAGAATGCCTGCTGCATGACGAAATCGGTCTGCGTCAGATCGCCGGACACGCGGTAGGCGTCCGTGCCGCGGATCGCGTCAAAGCAGGGGTGCAGAATCAGGTCGCCGCTGAAGAGTAGTCTGGTCTGGATGCGGCGGGCTTCCAGATATGCGGTCACATCGTTCCGGCGGATGCCGCTCTCCGGGCGGACGGCGATCAGGAAGCCGAACCACGACGGCTCGCTGTCCGGAGCGGGCTCCGGAAGAATCAGTCTGTCCTGATACGGGCGGAGAATGTCCGCGAGCCTTGCCCAGTTGTGCCGGCGCCGTTCGATGAAGGACGGCAGCTTTTTGAGCTGTTCACAGCCGATTGCCGCCTGTAAATCGGTCGCCTTGAGGTTGTATCCGAGGTGGCTGTAGACATATTTGTGGTCGTAGCCCGCGGGGAGCAGGCCGTACTGGCCGTCAAAGCGGTGACCGCAGAAATTGTCCTTGCCGGACGGACATACGCAGGCTCTGCCCCAGTCGCGGAAGGAGAGCGCAATGCGGTGGAGCAGCGGGTCGTTCATGTAGACGGCGCCGCCCTCGCCCATCGTCATGTGATGCGGCGGGTAGAAGCTGCTGGTGCCGATGTCGCCCCATGTGCCGGTATACCGGGTTTCGCCGCCGATGGTGTATTTTGAGCCGAGCGCGTCGCAGTTGTCCTCGATGAGCCACAGCCCGTGCTGCTGACAGAATCCGCGGACGGCTTTGATGTCAAAGGGATTGCCGAGCGTGTGCGCGATCATGACGGCCTTCGTCTTTTCGGACAGCGCCGCTTCGAGCTTTGTGACATCGAGATTGTACTGCGGGACGCTGACATCGACAAAAACCGGCACCGCGCCGTACTGCATCATCGGGCTGACCGTCGTCGGGAATCCGCAGGCGACCGTAATCACCTCGTCGCCGCGCCGGATCTGCCGGTCACCGAGCAGCGGAGAGGTCAGTGTCATGAAGGCGAGCAGATTTGCCGACGAGCCGCTGTTGACCAGCAGCGCGTGCTTCACGCCGAGAAAGGCGGCAAGCTCTGACTCAAACTGCGCCGCGAATCTGCCGGCGGTCAGCCAGAAATCCAGTGCCGCGTCCGTCAGGGCGCACATCTCGCGTTCGTCAAAGACTCTGCGGGCATAGGGCAGATAGCTGTCGCTGCCGGCCGGCTCCTTCTGCTCCAGAAAGTCGTGATAATACTGCGCGACCAGCGATTTGATCTGCGCACGTGCCTCGGATTCGTTCCGCCACTCAGCCATGTTTGCGTTCCTCCAGAAATTCTGTAATCTGCCGGTCTGTGACAGCGCGGACATCGCCGCCCTCCGCCCAGACGCGGTACCACTGCGCCGTTTTGACAATCGCGGTATCGAAGTCCCAGCGCGGCGCCCAGCCGAACACATCCCGGATTTTCGCGCAGTCGAGCTTTAAGAAATGCGCCTCGTGCGGGCCGCCGTCCGGCTGCACGGTGCTGCGGAGTCCGTCGCCCCATGCCGCGGCGAATTTCGCCGTCAGATCGGCAATCCGCGTGCAGCCCTCGTCGGCGGGACCGATGTTGTAGCTGCCTGCCAGCTCCGGACGGACGGTCTGCTCCGCCGCGATCATCAGATAGGCAAACAGCGGCTCCAGCACATGCTGGAAGGGTCTGGTCGCGTCGGGATTGCGCACGACGATGTCCTCATGCCGCTGCGCCGCACGGACACAGTCCGGCACGATGCGGTTCTCCGCGAAGTCGCCGCCGCCGATGACATTGCCGGCACGCACGGCCGAAACCGGAATCCGCGGGCTGCCGTCCTTTTGGGTGAAAAAGCAGTCCTTATAACAGCGGGTGACAAGCTCTGAGCAGGACTTGGAATTGGAATACGGATCAAAGCCGTCCAGCGCGTCGGTTTCGCGGTAGCCCCAGCACCACTCGTTGTTTTTGTAGACCTTGTCGGTCGTGATATTGACGACCGAGCGCACGCCCTCTGACTGCCGGACGCATTCCAGCAGATGCACCGTGCCCATGACATTCGTGCGATAGGTCAGCACGGGCTCCGCATAGCTTCTGCGGACAAGGGGCTGTGCCGCCAGATGCAGCACAATTTCCGGCTTTGCCGCGTCAAATGCCGCCTTCAGGCGGTCAAAATCGGCAATATCGCCGGTGACGGAGCAGATGTCCTGCCCGATGCCGATGAGGTCAAAGAGCGAGGGGTCGGTCGGCGGCTCCAGCGCATATCCGGTGACGGAAGCGCCTGCCAGAGTGAGCATCCGGCAGAGCCACGCGCCTTTAAAGCCGGTGTGACCGGTCACAAACACGCGTTTTCCGCGGTAAAAGGACAGATCGGACAGCATGGTCATTCCTCCCATTTCTTCCACGGCGCGTTGCCGGTTTCCAGCATCCGTTCGAGCAGGTCCATTTCGCGCTTGTTGTCCATGCACTGCCAGAAGCCCTTGTGCAGATAGGACATGAGCTGTCCGTCCTCGGCCAGCCGCTCCAGCGGTTCGCGCTCAAAGACTGTCTCGTCGCCGTCAATGTAGTCAAAGATTTCGGGATTCAGCACCATATAGCCGGCATTGATCGGCGCGCCGTCGGAGAGATTCTTCTCGCGGAAGGATTTGACCGCGTTGTCGCCGCCGATGTTCAGCACGCCCTTCTGCTGCTCCTGAATGACAGCCGTCAGGGTCGCAATCTTGCCGTGGCTCTGGTGATAACGGAGCAGCTCCTGCAAATCGACATCGCAGACGCCGTCGCCGTAGGTCATCATGAACGGGCTGTTTCCGATGAACGGCTGAATGCGTTTGATTCTGCCGCCGGTCATGGTTTTGAGGCCGGTATCGACCACGGTCACGCGCCACGGCTCGCAGCGCTGGTCATGGATGATGACCTCCTCCTTGCCGCCGGTGAAATCAAAGGTCATGTCGGACTTGTGCAGGAAATAGTCTGCAAACCACTTCTTGATCATGTGCTGCTTGTAGCCCGCACAGATGATGAAGTCATTGAAGCCGTAGTAGGAATACTCCTTCATGATGTGCCAGAGAATCGGGAAGCCGCCGATCTCAATCATCGGCTTTGGCTTGAACTGGCTCTCCTCGGAAATGCGGGTGCCGTAACCGCCCGCCAGCAGGACGACTTTCATGCGCTGCTCCTTTCTCAGTAAGCGTAAAGAACAGTTTCTGCGAGTGCGCTGGAATGCTGTCTGACGCGGAGACGGTAATCCGGATTCAGCCCGCGCAGCAGAAGCGGAATCGAAAACAGATCCACGGCATTGTGATAGATGCAGACGGCAATCTTCGGCTTGTACTGTGAAATTGCAGCGGAAGCGCCGTGCAGCATCCCGTATTCATAGCTTTCAATATCGGCTTTGATCAGGCAATGCGCTTTGATATACGGTGACAGAGAGACAATCCGGCAGGAAATGCCGTCTGTCTGACCGTCTGCCGCGGCCATTCTGGAGCCGAGCCCGTTGTTGTCGGTGTTCTGCGAAAGAACAGCCGTATCATCCGTCTCGCCGACTGCACACGGGTAAAGCGCCAGCTTGCTGTCGGGAATGTTCCACTCCTTCTGCAGCCGTTCCATTCGGTGCTTCATTGCGGCAAAGTTTTTGGTGTCGGGCTCAAATCCGATGATGTTTCCGAAGACGCCCTCATGATTCCAGAGATACTGCTCGATGGAGTCGCCGACGAAGGCGCCGCAGTCGATAAAGGTCTCAGCGGTGTCCGGTCTTGCAAAGGCGGGTGTCGCAAAATACTGGTTTCCGCAGACAATCTCCTCGTCGGGGAAGTCGCAGACGGCGCGTGTTTTCAGAACGCTGAGATAGACGGCACGGGAACGGTCGTCTTCCAGTGCGTCAAATGCTGCTGTGATTTCGTCTTTGAACAGTCCGAAAATGCCGGCATCAATGTAAATGAACGGGAGATCAAGACCGCTGATCTGCTTTGAGATGCTCTGCCATGCGGCGGGCTGTCCGGTGCAGACCAGAATCAGCATATCCTCAGACTTTTGGAGCTCGGAAGGCGCAAGGACGGGCGCGCCGAACATGATTTTGCCCTGTCTGTCGGGGTTGTTGTCGATGTAAGCCTCAACGCGGAAACCGGGAATGCGTTTGAAGCCCTCCTGATAGAGTGCCGTGGTGTTGCCTGTTCCCCAGACATAAATGCGCTTGCCGCGGATGTCGGGGAGCGTGTCCAGAAATCGGATCAGTTCGTTTCGCATGGTGGCTGTTCCTCCTTTTTTTCGCTGTCAAAATTGAGCCGTTCCTCCTCGATGACGAGGGGGCGGTTCATCATGCGGGTATTGATGCTCATGATATATTCGCCGAGCAGGCCGATGAAAAAGAGCTGAATGCCGCCCAGCACAAAGACGCCGATCAGAATCGGGGCATTGCCCATCTGGAAGTTGTCCCAGTTGACGAGCTTCAGAATGAGATAGACAAGCGCGATCAGCAGACTGATTGCCGAGATGATAAAGCCGAAAAAGGTTGCGACGCGCATCCCGGTCTTGGTGTATGAGGTGAAGCTCAGCATGGCCGCGTCATAGAGCGAGAAGAAATTGTTGTGGGATTTTCCGGCCCGCCGCTTCTGCTGCTCGTACGGAATCTGCTTCATGCGGTATCCGAGCTCCGAGACCACGCCGCGCCAGAACGGAATCGGGTCATGCAGATCCCGCAGGACGCTGAGAAAAGAAGCGTCGTACAGCCCGAAGCCAGTGAAGTGCTCGATGATGTCCACATTTGACATCTTCCGGAGCAGCTTATAGTAGATCGTGCGGAACAGCCGCATCAGCGGGTTTTCGCGGCTTGTCTTTTTGACCGCGTTGACAATCATATATCCCTGTTCCCACTCGTGAACGAGCTGCGGGATCATCTCCGGCGGATCCTGAAAGTCGGCGCACATTCCGATGGTGCAGTCGCCGGTTGTCTGGAGCATTCCGTAGAAGGGCGAGTTGAACTGTCCGAAGTTTTTGGCGTTGAAAATCGCCTTGATCCGCGGATTCCCCGCGCAGAGCTCCCGCAGCAGGTCTCTTGTGCCGTCCGTGGAACAGTTGTCGATGAAGACCAGCTCGTATTCATACTGCGGCAGATGCTCCGTGAACTGCGCGATGATCGCCTCCGAGAGCGGGACGACATTCTCCCGCTCGTTGTAGCACGGCACCAGAACCGAGATTTTTTTCATGACATATCATCCTTTGCCGGGTGCTTTTTCATCACCCAGAATTTATTGAGCACAAAATTCAGCGGCACCGTGATCAGCAGATTGAAGATCGGTGCGAGGAACGGCGAGATGCCGAGCTTTTTCACAAAGAGCCAGAGCAGGAAGGTGCCGAGCAGCAGGTTCGTGCCGTATGCCGCAAAGGTGCGGATCAGCGTGCGCAGACGGTCCTCCTGCATTTTGAAGACATATTTGCTGTTCCAGTAATAGGAATTGAGTACGCTGACGATGAATCCTGCGATATTGCCCGCGATGTACCAGTCTCTGCGGTATAAAATCACGGCGTAGTAGACGGCGAGCGAAATGAAGGTATTGGACACGCCGACGATGCCGAATTTGACAAACTGTAAAACCGGCTGAAACTGCGCACGGGTCAGCTCCCTGCCGAACAGTCTCATGCACCGTGCGCAGACTGCGTACAGCACATCGCTGAGCCACGCCCAGAGCCGCTGCAGGACACGCTTCATGCCGCCTGCTCCTTTTTCTTCTGACGGTACAGGAAGCAGAGGGCGATCCAGAGCAGAACGCCCGCACCGGAGCAGAGCAGACCGGCCGTCAGCCACGGCGTGCGGTAGACAAAGCGGACATGGTGTGTGCCGGCGGGCAGCATGACGCCGAGGA
>JAFPQL010000156.1 GCA_017414145.1 Oscillospiraceae bacterium
GCCGGCGCATCCGCCGCAGTGCCGTCCGCCGGAGCCGCCACCTTCATGGTGTCCTGCTTGACCTCGACGGTGTTGCCCGCCGCATCATACTGAATCTCCATGACCTTGCCGTCCTTGTCGTAGAAGGTCAGGTTGTCAATGTAGAGATCCACCTGATTCAGCTGCTGCCATCTCATGATGAACAGCGTCTGACCCTTTGCGATGTCAATCTCGTTGCCGTCCTTGTCGTAATAGGTCACATCCTTCGATGCGTAACCGTTCGACGGGAGCTTGCTCAGCGGATACTCCACCTCAAAATGCCAGGAATGCGTCGGATTGTTCCAGTCCTCCAGCGCAAATTCCGATGCGGACTTGGTCTGACCCCAGTCGTTCTGAATGAGGTTGCCGTCCTTGTCATAGCCCTTTTCCGCCGCCAGATTGCCGCAGACCGCGCCGAGGAAGTTTCCGACGACCAGAGACTCCGAGCCGTCGTCATTCTTCCAGACATCGCGGGCGATGCAGGTGAAGTCCATCCCGATTTTGCCGATCTTGCCGACATTCTCCTCGCCGAGCAGCGCCGGGAGATCGAAAATGATCTTCGGAATCAGATAGCCCTTTTCATCCTTGTCCAGCACCTGTACGCGGAGCTTTTTGTCGCCGTCGAGATCGACAACATCAAAGTTCAGCTTGGACGCGCCGGAATCGTCGCCGGCGTGCGCCGTATAGAGCGACGCGGTGTCAAAGGTGATTGCGCCGTCAGCAGGCTTCGGGAGCGGTGCTTCGGTCGTCGTCGTGGCAGAGGTTGTGGTTTTTTCGGTTGAAGCGGTAGTGGCAGCCGTGGAGGCTGTCGTCTCCGGTGCTTTGGTGGTCGTGGTATCGCCGTTCGAGGCGCCGCCGGAACAAGCGGTCACGGCCGCTGTCATGCAGAGTGCAGCCGCAGCCGCCAACAGTCTCTTCTGGAGCTTCATGGTAATTCCTCCTTACAGGATTTGATCGTTTATGTTTTTATTCTGCCTGAAATTCTGTCGTCACATCGGCTGCAAAATCGGTGGTGACATCCTGCTTGAAATCAGTGGTCACATCGGCTGCGAAGTCGGTGGTGACATCCTGCTCAAAGTCAGTGGTCTTGTCCGCTGCAAAGTCGGTGGTCTGTTCGGTCGTCAGTTCCGTCGTCAGTTCCGTTGTCAGCGCAGTGGTGGTCGTGGTTGTGTCCTGACTGGCCGATGTTGAAGAATCCGAGCTGCTGTTATCGCCGCAAGCGCAGAACAGAGCCATCACGGACAGCGCGGCGAGCGCGCAAAGCGTCTTCTTCAGGTACATTTTGGGTTCCTCCTAAAAAATTGATATTATATCATGAGGAATGCCCCCTACGGCTGCAGAGGGCATTCCGGATGAACGGAAAATCAATCAGTGCTTCTTGCGTGCAACGAATGCAGCAGCACCGGCAACCGCAAGACCTGCGATTGCAAAACCCGCACCGGCATCACCGGTCTTGGAGGACGGCTCATTCTTCTTGCCGTCGTCAGCCGAGGTGCCGACCGTCTTGGTGTCGTCCTTCTTCTCATCGGACTTGGACTCGGTCTTGGTTTCGTCCTTCTGATCGTCGGCCTTTGTCTCGTCCTTCTTGTCATCGGCCTTCGTCTCGTCCTTCTTGTCGTCGGACGCAGCACCCAGCTCCTTGCCGTCCTTGTCGAGCAGCTTGACGGAGTTCACATAGCCGATGCCCTTGTCGCCCTCGGTGCCGTCCTCATTGTAATGCGGATTGATCCACCAGAACTGGACTTCGATCTTAGAGCCTGCTTCCACAGTGCCCTTTGCATCCCACTCCCAGACATCGGACTCGACGGTCTTGCCGTCCTCAGCACTCGAATCAAAGTAGCCGTTTTCGCCCTCGGTCTTCGGGCCGTGGTTCTTCCACTTGTTTTCGCCCGTGGAAGTTGTGTCGTTATAGCCGATCGTTCCCTTGAGGTAATTGGTATCGCAGGCAACCTCTGCAACAATCTTGTCGATCTTTGTTACATCAATCCCATCCAGCGGGACGGAATAGTTGCCGGAACCGGTTGTATTCCAGACTGCCGCCGATGCAGAAACAGCCATAGCAGAGAGCGCGATTGCGCAGGCACCCAGGCTTGCCAGAACAGATTTCATCTTCATAGTAACATTCCTCCATATCTGTGCGTGCCGTGCCAGTGCCGGCACTTGCTTTATAGCTCCATTATAGCACGATTACCGCAAAAAAACTATTCACAATTCAGACAAAGATGCCGGATTTCTCACAGCAATTTTCGCATCTTACGCACAAAAATAAAGCAAGAATTGAACAGATCAGGCGGTTTCTGCTGCGTGCTCCGAAAAGATTCCGAGCACCTGCCGCATCAGATCGACGGCCAGCTCGCCCTTGATCAGACGCACCGCGACATAGTAGGGCTGCGTCCGGTCGTTGAAGGAAATCCGGTCGAAATATTTGCGCATCAGCGCGGAAAGCTGCTTCGGATTCGGTCTTGTGACAGTAAAAAACAGTGCGCCGCGCTTCTGTGAAATCTCCGGAATGCCGAGCCTTGCCGCGGTATTGCGCAGCATGGAGACATCAATCAGGTTGACCAGACTTGCAGGCGGCTCGCCGAAGCGGTCGATCAGCTCGTCAACGATGTCGGTCTTGTCCTCCGGCGTCTGCACGAGCGCGATGCGGCGGTAAATCTCCAGACGCGAGGTCATGCTGGAAATATAGCGCTCCGGAATATGCGCCTCGACCTGAATGTCAATCGAACAGGCGGCGGGCGCTTTCGGCGTCTCGCCCTTCTCCTCCGCAATGGCCTCGTTGAGCATCCGCAGATACATTTCGTAGCCGACCTGCTCCATCTGACCGTGCTGCTGTCCGCCGAGGATGCTGCCGGCGCCGCGGAGCTCCAGATCCCGCATGGCAATGCGGAAGCCGCTGCCGAACTGCGTGAATTCCCGCATCGCGGCGAGGCGTTTCTCGGCGATTTCGCTGAGCGACCGCATCGGCTGATAGGTGAAATAGGCGTAGGCACGGCGGTTTGACCGGCCGACTCTGCCGCGGAGCTGATAGAGCTGCGACAGGCCGAAGCGGTCTGCCTGCTCGACAATCAGCGTATTGACATTCGGCACATCGACGCCGGTTTCGATGATCGTCGTGCAGACCAGAATGTCGATCTCATGCTCGACGAGCTGCCGCCAGATCTCGCTGACCTCCTGCTCGCTCATCTTGCCGTGTGCATAGCCGATGCGCGCATCGGGGAGCATCTCCTGCAGCTTGCCGGCGCACTGCATCATCGTCTCGACGCGGTTGTGAATGAAATA
>JAFPQL010000157.1 GCA_017414145.1 Oscillospiraceae bacterium
ACTGGTATTCGACGGTGAAGGGCGGGTGCAGATAGACATGGTGAGCCTTTTCCCGCCCACGTTCAAGAATCGGGAAAACGGCATGCGCCCCGACCTGGCTAACATGCTGTGGCAGATGCGCTTTCATTGACACCTGATATCACATAGCTCTCAAAACCAGATGCGTGTGCAAGCATCGTGAATGCCTTTGCAATTCCTTCACAGACAGATTCGCCCTTTTCCGCGCCGCGGATGCCTAGACCATAACTGAGAAACACGGAGGAATAGAGAACATTTTCCGGATCGGCTTTGGTTTCAAGGTCAGCGCCGCTGCCGTTGCAGTCTTCAATATAGCAATGTTGATAAATCCAGTCGTGATATTGTCTTGCCCTCACAGCATCACTCATCCACGATCTCATCAGCGTATTCCGAATCCATGCGCAGAGTTCTCTGAAGTAGGTATCAACAAATTTGATATTCTGGCTTCTGACAAAGAAGGTCTTAATGATGTTTTTCATGTCATTTGTCGTGTACTGAGTGGTTTTCAGAAAAGGCTTTGAATAGCCGTCTACCGTGGAGTGATAGATTGCATTTGCACTGTTGATCTGTGTCAGCGATGTGCAATTTGTAAAGACATGAATGCCGCGCGTCCACGGCTGGGAGGTCGGACCTTCCCGTGTGTAGGTTGGCTTTCTCATGATGATATTGTTCAGCTTTGTGCAGTTATAAAATGCGTAGTTGCCGACCTGGCAGGAGCCCGATGTTCCGGCAAGCTCGGCCGTTACAAGCTTTTCGCAGTTCCTGAACGCGCTTGTTCCGATTTTGGTGACACTTCCGGGCACATAGACGCTTGTGATATTCGTTCCGTTAAAAGCATTTGCGGCAATTTCTGTGACCGGCTCATATACGATTTCGTTCCCGTAATCAATCGGATAACTGGACTGAATCGTAAGCGGCGCCTGAGGCGGCGTACCGTTGTAGCCTTTAATTTTTAGACCGGTACTGTTAAAGGCAATGATAAGGTTGTCGCTTGTAATTTCAATGTACTCCGCCTGTGCGTTCAGTTCCTCCGGTTCCAGCGCAGCAGGCGGAAAAGCCGCCGCTGAGAACCCCAGCAGGGCTGCCGAGAGAATGGAGAGTAGTTTGCCGTGTTTCATAAAGTGTCCTCCTTGAATAAAATAATATTGCCAGCCGCTTGGGGGGAACTGCCGCGGCATGGTTCCGTGGTGTGCTGTGTTTTTGCAAAGTTGAGTTTCTCACATATTTTTTTTGGCAACTTCATTATAATCTCATTCGGTCAGTCTGTCAAGCGGAAATGAAAACTTTGTGGGATGTATGCGGAACCGATCTATCATCTTGTATAATATGCACAGGAATTTCCCGTGCGTTTGCCGCCGCGGCTTGCATTTCCCGCCGAATTGTGATACAATAAGACAAAGCCCGCAGCGGGCATTCTTTCCCGAAAGGAGTTGGTTCCGGCATGACCTACGAAGAGGCAGTCCGCACAATCCTGCCCGGACACTACCGGCACTGCAAAGGAAACGAATATGAGGTCATCGGCATTGCGCGGCACTCTGAAACGCTCAGCCCGATGGTTGTATACCGTGCGCTGTACGGCGAGGGCGGCATCTGGGTGCGCCCCGCGGAAATGTGGAACGAGCCCGTCTCAGACGGCGTTCTGCGGTTTACAAGGCTGTGAGGCGGCAGCTCTGCGCCGGACTGCTCCTGCTGCCGCTGGTGCCGCTGCTCTGCGGATGCAGACAGCACACGGACAGCATCGCACATCCGGAAGCGCACGAATCACAGATATCCCGCACCGTGACCTCCGCCGCGCCGCAGACTGTCACGCAGACCGTCACGCAGACCGAATGCACCACAACGGAGCCGCAGCCGCTGACAGCCGAAGCACTTGCCGCCATGCCTGCCGGTACGGTGCTGGATGCCGCCGCGCTCTCCGCCCAAATGACCGACGCGCTCTTCACCGCGGAGCCGATCTCCGACGAACTCTTTGCCCGCATCAACGGCGTGTCCTACACCGAAAACCCGTACATCACACCCGATGATCTGCGCTATCTGCGCGTGCTGCACTGCACGCCGGACGGCCGGACGCAGATCGGGGAGCTGATCGTCAACCGGCAGATTGCCGATGCGCTGCTGGAAATCTTCCGCGCACTGTATGACGCCGCCTATCCGATTGAACAGATCCGGCTGGTCGATGAATACGGCGGTGACGACAATGCGTCCATGGCGGATAACAACAGCTCCTGCTTCAATTACCGCACCGTGCCGAATAAGGAGACGCTCTCCTATCACGCCCGCGGGCTCGCCATTGACATCAACCCGCTGTATAACCCCTATCTGGCCTATGACCCCGCCGCCGGCGCGGCGGAGATTATGCCGGAGAACGCCGCCCCGTATGCCGACCGCACACAGGATTTCCCGATGAAAATTACCGAGGACGACCTCTGCTGCCGGCTGTTTCTGGAGCACGGCTTCCACTGGGGCGGCTACTGGCGGATTTCGCCCGATTATCAGCATTTTGAGATGCGGATTCCGCCGGCATGATGCCGCGGATTCCGAAAAAAGGAAGGGACACCGTATGGAAGAACAGTTTTCGAGAACCGAAATGCTGCTCGGCGCAGAGGCCGTGGAGAAGCTGCGGCAGAGCAGAGTGGCCGTGTTCGGCATCGGCGGGGTCGGCGGATTTGCCGTCGAAGCGCTGGCACGCAGCGGCGTCGGGACTCTGGACCTGATCGACGCGGACTGCGTCAGCCCGTCGAACCTGAACCGGCAGATCATCGCGCTGCACAGCACGCTCGGACAGCGCAAGGTCGATGCCGCCGCCGCACGCATTCACGACATCTGTCCGCAGACCGCCGTCCATGCGCACGAGCTGTTTTTCATGCCGGAAACTGCGGATCAGCTCGATTTTTCGCAGTTTGACTATGTGATCGACGCGATTGACACGGTCAAGGGCAAGCTGGAAATCATCCTGCGCGCACAGGCCGCGGGCGTACCGGTGATCTCGGCCATGGGCGCCGGCAACAAGCTCGACCCGACCGCGCTCAAAGTCGCGGACATTTATCAGACGAAGGTGTGTCCGCTGGCACGCGTCATGCGCTACGAACTGAAAAAGCGCGGTGTCAGGCGGCTGAAGGTGGTCTATTCCGAAGAACTGCCCGTCGTTCCGCGCAAAGCAGAGATGAACGGGCAAAAGCCGGTCCCCGGCTCCGTGATGTTCGTGCCGGCGGCGGCGGGACTGATTCTCGCCGGAGAGGTCGTGCGGGCGCTGATCCGCAAAGAACAATAAAGGCAACACCGCCAAGCCGTCAGGCGGGCTTTGTGCGGTGTTGCCTAAAAAGCGCTGTCCCTGTTCGCTCAGGGACAGCGCTTTCTGTTTCGGGATCATCAGCATCAGAGCCCGTATTTGACATCAATCCGGTGCAGCTTGTCCCCGACCGGCTTTGCGAAAACCAGCAGGAACAGCAGGTTCGATACAGAATATATAATAGTATACGGCAGGGCGGTCAGCGTCGCGGCCCAATACTCCCGCAGC
>JAFPQL010000158.1 GCA_017414145.1 Oscillospiraceae bacterium
CTGCTCTTCGGCTCCACCGGCGAAATCATCACGGAAAAATCGGGACACCTGAACCTCGGCATCCCCGGCATCATGTATATGGGAGGCATCGGCGGCGTCATCGGCGCGTTCCTCTATGAGAAAAGCGTGAACGGCAATGTGCATCCGGTTCCCGCGGTGCTGATTCCGCTCGCCTGCGCACTGATTTTTTCGCTGATTATGGGGCTGATTTACAGCTTCCTGACGGTGACGCTCCGTGCAAACCAGAATGTCACGGGTCTGGCGCTGACGACCTTCGGCGTCGGCTTCGGCAACTTTTTCGGCGGCTCGCTCGTCAAGCTCACGGGCAGCGATGTGCCGTCGATCAGCCTGACCGCGACGAGCAACTGCTTCCGCACCGCACTGCCGGTTTCGGATGATCTTGGTTGGTTCGGTCAGATTTTCCTCTCGCACAGCTTTCTCGCATATGCCGCGATTGTCATCGCGCTGCTGACCTCGTTCGTGCTGAACCGCACACGGACGGGTCTGCATCTGCGGGCAGTCGGCGAGAATCCGGCGACCGCGGATGCCGCCGGCATCAATGTCGGAAAGTACAAGTATCTTGCGACCTGCACCGGCAGTATGATCGCCGGTCTGGGCGGCCTGTACTATGTCATGGACTACGCCAACGGCGTCTGGTCGAACGACGGCTTCGGCGACCGCGGCTGGCTGGCGATTGCACTGGTGATCTTCGCGGTGTGGCGTCCGAATATCAGCATCCTCGGCTCAATTCTGTTCGGCGGGCTCTACATTGTCCACAACTACATCCGCGGGCTGGATGTCAGCGGACAGGAGCTGTTCAAGATGCTGCCCTATGTGGTGACAATTTTGTTCCTTGTTGCAATCAGTATGCGCCGCAAGCGCGAAGCGCAGCCGCCCGCGCATCTGGGACTGCCGTATTTCCGCGAGGAGCGGTGACGGAGAAAGGCGTCGCTCCGCGGCCGGATTCATCTGCAGACGGAAACTGCTTCCCCGCAGACGGGGAGGCAGTTTTTTCCGGTCAGTGCGCCCTTGCTATTTTCAGACAGCAAGGGGCGATAATTGGATATTGTGTATCTGCGCGGTTTTTGCTATAATCAAAGATGCGGACTCCCGCAAAAAATCACTGACAGAGGTTCCGGCATGATACAAGAAACAACAGCAAATCCCGCGCTCAGGGTCATGTGTCTCGGCGATTCGATTACGGACGGCTTCTGGCTGCCCGGCGGCTACCGGAATACACTTTGTACGATGCTTTCCGCGTCCGGCATGGCAGACCGCGTCACCTTCGTCGGCCCGAACTGCGGCGGCACCGGCTATGCGCCGTTTCACGCGGGCTTTGTCGGCTTTTCGGTTGACAGCATCGCAGCGGACGCGTCGCTGACCGGTTCGAGAGCGGGCATTCTTCCGCTGGTTCCCATGCTGACGGCGCAGTTCCCCGCAGATGTCATTCTCCTGCAAATCGGCACGAACGATATCCTCAGCCGCCATGCGCTGCCGCGGTTCGGGGAGCGGCTTGGGCGGCTGACCGACGCGCTGCTGGACGCCCTGCCTGCCTGCCGGCTGCTTGCGCTGGCAACTCTGCCCGACATCGACGCCGCACGCTGCCCCTACATTGACCCGCAGGTCTTCCCCGCCGGGGCAGTTGACGCAGCCGTTTCAGACTGCAATGCGCAGATCCGGCAGCTCACCGCCGCAGCGCAGAAAGCCGGAAAGCCCGTGCTGTCAGCGGACATTCACAGCGCCCTGACCAAAGCCGATCTCCGCGACGGCGTGCATCCCGCGGCATCGGGCTACGAGAAAATCGGGCGGTACTGGTTCCGGTTTCTGACCGCACAGCCGTTCCTGCATCCGGAGCGGTGACGCGCCGGACTTTGCCTTGCGGATGGCATTTCCGGAATGTGCATCATTCACAAAAGCGGGCGGCCGCGCCCGCCTGCCCTTTATGAAATCAGAGGATTTTCGCTTCCGGCAGTCAAACAGCTTGACAAATCCGGCAAGAAGTTGTATAATGCTAACCGGAAGGTGCAGAGCTGCCGTCGCCGGAATGTCTGCGAACTGTGCAGTGGCATTGTTTTTTTATGTCCGATGGTTAGCATGTGCTAATTATGCGCTGCGCCGGACACATCAGGATAAGGGAGAATCATCATGAACGAAAAGAAACTGAAGGCCAAGGATTTTATCACAGTCGGCATTTTCACGGCGCTGCTGTTTGTCGTGGAATTTGCCTGCGGAATGCTCGGATTCATTCACCCGTACATCGTCGCGTCGTATGCGGTGCTGGTTCCGCTGGTCGGCGCCATTCCGATGATGCTGTTCTATTCTAAAATCGAGAAATTCGGAATGCTGACGATCATGTCTGTGCTGCTTGCCATTATCATGTTCGTCGCGGGAATGGGCTGGCTCGGTTCGCCGCTGATTCTTTTGACGGGACTCTGCTCCGATCTGATTGCGAAAAAGGGAAACTACAAGAGCTTTCGGCTGACGGCGCTGAGCCACGGCGTCTTCAGTATGTGGGTCTGCGCAAACTACATCCCCGTCGCCTTTACGGCGGAGAGCTACCGCAAGAGTCTTGAGGAGGGCGGCTATACCGCGGAATATGCGGATAACCTGTTCCGCGCCATCAACAGCAGGACGATTTTTCTGCTGCTCGCGCTGTGCTTTGTGTTTGGTGTCATCGGCGCGTTCCTCGGCAGATCCGTTGTGAAGAAGCACTTTGAAAAAGCGGGCATTGTATGAGAGGAAAGCTGTATTTAGACCCGCGTACCAAGCTGTTCATGATCTTTGCCGTGTCCTTCATCGTCATGGTCAATGCCGTCACGCCGCTGGAGTGGGGCATCCGCATTGCCGTGACCGCGATTCCGATTCTGCTGATGATCGCAGAGGGGAAAACGACGGCCGCCCTGCGGTTCACGGTGCTGTATGCGGCGGCGCTCCTGCTGCTGCGGAGCGGTGTGGGAAAGTCGTCGGGTCTGCTCGCGTCGCTTGCGGTCGGATACTGCGGCATTGTCGCGCAGTTCATGCCGGCGCTGATTACGGCGTGGTATGTCATCCGGACGACGAAAATCGGCGAATTCATGTCCGCAATGCAGAAAATGCACATTCCGGACGGCATCTCGGTCTCCCTCGCCGTGGTCATGCGCTTTTTCCCGACCATCAAGGAGGAATACGGCGCAATCTGTGATGCCATGCGGATGCGCGGCATCGCGTTCGGCGGCGGCAAGGTGTCCAAAATGATCGAGTTCCGCATGATTCCGCTGCTGTTTTCCTGCGTCAACATCGGGGAGGAGCTGTCCGCTGCCGCCGTGACACGCGGGCTCGGCGCACCGACCCGCCGGACCAGTGCCTGTGTGCTGCGTCTGCGGGCGGCGGATTATCTGATGATCGGCCTGTTTGCAGTCAGCGTCGGGCTGTTCATCGCCGTCAAGTATTTCAAGGTGACAAGATGATTGTAATCGACCATGTCAATTTCAAATATAAGGGCTCGGAGGAAGCCGGCCTGCACGATATTTCCCTGACCGTCCGCGACGGCGAAACGGTGCTGCTCTGCGGCGCGTCCGGCTGCGGCAAGACGACGGTTTCGCGGCTGATCAACGGTCTGATTCCCCATTATTATAAGGGCGCGCTGTCCGGCAGCGTCACCGTCAACGGCAAAGACATCGCCGGCACGGAGCTGTACGAGCTCGCCGGCACGGTCGGGACGGTGTTCCAGAACCCGCGCAGCCAGTTCTTTGCGATTGATACGGACGGGGAAATCACCTTCGGAACGGAGAATGTCGGGCTGCCGCCGGAGGAGATTCTCCGCCGAAAGGACATCGTGACGGAGGAAATGCAGCTCCGTCCGCTGCTGGGCAAAAGCCTCTTTGCGCTCTCCGGCGGCGAAAAGCAGAAAATTGCCTGTGCCAGCGTGTCGGCGCTGATGCCGGACATCATGGTGCTGGACGAGCCGTCGTCCAACCTCGACTGGAAGGCGATCGGCGGTCTGCAGGAGGTTATCCGGCGGTGGAAGGCGCAGGGGAAGACCGTGGTCATCTCCGAGCACCGGCTGTGGTATCTCAAGGATCTGATCGACCGCGTGATCTTCCTGCGGGACGGCAAAATCGTACACGAATGGGACAAAGCGGCGTTCTCCGCGCTGACGACCGACGCGCTGAAGGAACTGGGACTGCGTCCGGTCCGCATGGAGGAGCAGTACATCCGGGAATTCGGCGGCGATCTGTTTTCTCCGTCGGAGCCGGAAAAACCGGCATCCGATGCGCCGGTGCAGGGGATTGCCGTCCGCAATCTCAGCTTCTCGTATGATGCGCCGAAATCGCGCTTTCTGCGCAGGAAACACCGCGGTGCCGCGGAGACGCTGGATGTGCCGGAGCTGCATCTGCCGGAGGGCGCCGTGGTCGGCCTGATCGGTCAGAACGGCGCCGGAAAATCGACCTTCCTGCGCTGCCTGTGCGGGCTGGAAAAGCGCTGCCCGGTCACACTGACCGCGGACGGCAGAACCGTATCGGGCAAAAAGCTGCTCCGATCCTGCTACATGGTCATGCAGGATGTCAACCACCAGCTCTTCACGGACAGCGTGGAGGAGGAGGTGCTGCTCTCCATGCCGGACGAGGACCGGGAGCGCGCCGCCGCCCTGATCGGGGAACTGGGGCTTTCCGGATATGCCGGCGCACATCCGATGGCGCTCTCCGGCGGGCAGAAGCAGCGTGTGGCAATCGCCTCCGCCCTTGCCGCCGATGCGGCGCTGCTGCTCTTTGACGAGCCGACCTCCGGGCTGGATTACGCCTGCATGAAAACCGTTGCCGGTCTGCTGCGTTCGCTGGCGGAATGCGGCAAGACGGTCATCGTCTCCACGCATGACCCGGAACTGATTTCCGTTTGCTGCGATTATCTGCTCTGTCTCGAACAGGGACGGGTCAAGTATTTCCGGAAGGTGTGAACGCCGGAAAGAAAGCCGCCGCTTCGCGGATGTGATTGCAGAACGGATAACATTCCGGCCATCGCGGAGCAATCCTTTTTTTGGAAAGCCGCTTGCAGACGCAGGCGGCTGTTATCTCATCTGTCAGGAAGGATGGTCATATGCCGAGTTTTCAGTATAAAATGGTCAGCGGACTGTTCCGTCTGATCGGCGTCCGGAAGATGCTGGACAAGGAGGGCGCGGAATTTGAGAAGCTGCTGGAGAAATACCGGAAAAAGCAGCAGAAGCCGCTGAAGGTTCCGTACGGGAAGCTGAAGGAGCGGTTTGAGATCATGCAAAAGACGGTCGGCGGGGTGACCTGCTATATCCTGCGGCAGCGGGACAGTGCGCCCAAGCGCGCCGTGCTGTATCTGTTCGGCGGCGGGTATATTCTGCCGCCCGATCCGGGCGATCTGGTGCTGTGCGGGCAGATTGCGGCGGCCTGCGACGCCGAGGTGTGGTTTCCGCTCTATCCGATGGCGCCTGCGCACCGGCTGGTTGAGACGCTGCAAAGCACGCTTGCCGTTTACCGGGAGATGCTGACACGGTACGAAGCGCAGCAGATCCGCTTTTTCGGGACATCGTCCGGCGGCGGACAGGCGCTCTCGCTCTGCGTGTATATCCGGCACGAGCAGCCCGCCGTGCCGCTGCCGGGCAGACTGGTGCTGCAGTCTCCGGGGCTTCAGGTGCCGCCGAGTCCTGCGCAGCGTGCGGAAATGGAAAAGCGGCGGGAACGCGATGTCATGATTCCGCCTCGGTTTTTCGATCAGATTGCGCCGGTGCTTGCGACAGGGGATGAGGCATGGCTGCTCAGCCCGCTGCTCTGCGATCTGAGCGGATTCCCGCCGATTGACCTGTTCTACGGCACAGAGGAAGTGATGATCGCGTATCTGGAGGATATGCGGAAGGTCTGCCGCCGCTTCGGTGTCCCGCTGACCGTGCAGATCGGGGAGGGCATGATGCACTGCTGGGGCGCGATGGAGTTTGTGCCGGAAGCAAAAGCGGTGCGTCAGGCCTATTTCAAGGCACTGTGCGCAGAGCCGCGGCAGGGGAGTTGAGCGGCATACCGTGAAAGCGACCTGTTGCCTGCCTTCCTCCGTGACCGTCAGCGCTGCCTTCTCCGGATGCGGGAGAAACCCGCCCGCATCAGGGGATACCGTCAGGACGGGTACTGCATTATTTCACAAATTCCGGAGTTAGCTTTCGGTAACTGATTGTGCAGCCTGTCGAAAAACGGCCGATCTGCGCATTTTACTTGACAATCGGATGAGAGGGTGGTATCATCAAAGCTGGTTAGGCACGCCTAATCGCACGCGGTTAGTCTAGTCTAATCAAATAAACATATTCGGAGGTTTGTCATGGCAAATATTCTGAAATATGAAAAGCTGCTCTGCGCACTGGGCGGTGCGGCTGCGGTCATTCTCGGCAAGAAGGTCATCACCTCGCCCAAGGCCCGCGAATGTGCGGTCAAGGGGCTTGCAAAGGGCATGAAGCTCCAGAGCGATGCCCGCGCTGCCTATCAGAGCATGAAGGACGAGGCACAGGATCTCTGCTATGACGCAAGGGTCGAGGCGGGAATCGAAGAAGCTGCGGGCGATGAAGTATAAGATCGTCTACGACAGACCCGGACGAATCCGGTTTCGCTGCGGCGCATATGCGTTTGACCGGGAGCACGAGGCATTTCTCTACAGCCTGTTCACAGGGCTGGAGGCGGTCACCTCTGCGGAAATTCACAGCGAAAACGGCAGCATTCTGATCTGCTACCGCGCCGGTCAGCGCCGGACGGTGATCGACGCGGCAGCCGGCATCGGAAAGGAAACGCTGCAGGTGGTGGATCTCCCCGAATACGCGGTGCAGCAGATCGACAGCGAATACTGGTCGAAGATTCGCAGAACCGTGCTCAAGCGGCTGTTCCGTATCACGCTGCTGCCCGCGCCCGTGCGTCATTTTCTCTCGGCCATGCGCGGTCTGCGCTATGTTGCAAGGGGCATTTATTCGCTGCTGGGCGGTGATCTGACCGTCGATGTACTCGACGGCGCTTCGATCAGCGCGTGTCTGCTGCAGCGCAATTACAAGACCGCCGGCACGGTGATGTTCCTGCTGAATCTGTCGTCCATCCTTGAGGATTACAGCCGCGCAGCAGGCACTGATCGACGAAAAATCAGGCGCCTGTTCGGTTGTGTATCTCGCAATCGGCGGGCATCTGGCGGGCGCGCTCTGCATCAGTGATCCGCCGCGCAGCGAGGCAAAAGCGGTGATCGGGCAGCTCAAGGCGGAGGGCTTCTCTGAAATTGTGATGCTGACCGGCGACAGCAAGCGCGCCGCAGAGATCACAGCGGAAAAGCTCGGCATCACAAAGGTGTTCTCGCAGGTGCTGCCGGAGCAAAAGCACGCCTATGTTGCGGAATTAAAGGCGCAGGGCAGACGCGTGATTATGGTCGGTGACGGCATCAACGACGCGCCTGCGCTCGCCGAGGCAAATGTCTCCGTCGCAATGAGTGATGCCTCCGATATCGCACGGGAAACAGCGGATATCACAGTCCGCGATTCCGACCTGCGAAGCCTTCTGGAGGTGCGCCGGCTCAGCCGTCTGCTGATGCAGCGGATCAGCACGCATTACCGGTTCATTCTCGGCTTCAACTCCGTGCTGATGATCGCCGGGGTCGCGGGCATTCTGCCGCCGTCCGTGTCGGCATTTCTGCACAACAGCTCGACCATGCTGATCTGTGTCAGAAGCATGAGCCGGCTGGAACGCAGCGGCGATTCCGAAAACTGAACAGACGAAGGGAGCTCCGCACGGGGCTCCCTTTTTCTGTGATGACGGCGCAGATGCGGTTCTGAACGGGTGTGCGCCGCAACCGATCTGCACGGGGACTTGAAAAATATGACTGAAATGTGTATAATATAAACAGATCCGGAACCGATGGAAGGAGTTGAATCATTTGATTCTCAGGCATCTGAAAAAGTATGCGCACCTTGCGGTGTTTGCCGCGGTATTCATGGTGCTGGAGGTCTATGTCGATCTGCTTCAGCCGCGCCTGATGGCGCAGATCGTGGATGAGGGCATCCTCGGTCTGAACAACGGCGGTGTGTCAGATCTGCATATCGTGACAAGCGTCGGCCTCAAAATGCTGCTGGTCGTCTTCTGCGGCGGCATCTTCGGAATTCTCAGCGGCGTCTGCACGAATCTGTGCAGTCAGAATTTCGGCAACGACATCCGCAAGTCCGCATTCCGGAAGATCATGCACTTTTCATTCTCGCAGACGGATAAATTCTCTGTCGGCTCGCTGATTACGCGCACGACGGGAGATGTTTCGCAGGTGCAGAACATGGTCGCGCAGATGATCCGCGGCTGCGTCCGCTGCGCGATGTTCTTTGTGGCGGGCAGCATTGCGCTCGTCACGCTCGCCGCCGATTTCGGGACGGTCATCATGATCGCGCTGCCGCTGATTCTGCTGGAGATCGCGTTTGTCCTCTGGAAGACGAATCCGCTGTTCCGGCTGCTGCAGGCGCGGCTGGACCGGATGAACACGGTCATTCAGGAGAATGTCGCCGGTGCGCGTGTGGTCAAGGCGTTTATTCAGGAGGACCGCGAGAGCCGCCGCTTTGCAAAGAGCAACGACGATCTGGTCGATACGCAGTTCCGCGTGCTGATTCTGATGTCCTATATGCGTCCGGTCATGAACATCGTGCTGAATCTGGCGACGGTCGCGGTGATCTATATCGGCTCGCTGCGCGTGCAGGACGGCGCGATTGCACCGGGCTCGGTCATGGCGGCGGTTACATATCTGTCGCAGATTCTGAACGGCATGATGATGCTGGCGATGATCTTCCAGACCGTCACCCGCGGTCTGACCTCCTCGCGGCGTCTGAAGGAGATTCTCACGACGGAGTCTGAGATTCAGGACGGTACCGGACAGGCTGCATCTGCCGGCGGGACCGTCACCTTCCGCAATGTCTGCTTCTCCTACGGCGACCACGGCGCAGATGTGCTGCACAATATCAACCTGACGGTGGGGGCGGGGGAGACCCTTGCCGTCATCGGGGAAACGGGCTGCGGCAAGAGCACGCTGGTCAATCTGATTCCGCGCTTTTACGATGCCGTTTCCGGCACGGTGGAGGTGGACGGCACCGATGTCCGTGCATATCCGCTGTCCGTGCTCCGCGACAAAATTGCGATTGTGCTTCAGAAAAGCGAGCTGTTCTCCACGACTATCAAGGAGAATATCCGCATCGGCAATCCCGATGCAACCGACGGGGAAATCCGGAAGGCAGCCGTCACGGCACAGGCCGACGACTTCATCATGGCGCAGCCGCAGCAGTATGACACGCCGGTTGCGGAATCCGGCATGAGCCTCTCCGGCGGACAGCGGCAGCGCATTGCGATCAGCCGCGCACTGGTCAAAAAGGCGGAGATTCTGATTCTGGACGACTCGACCAGCGCACTGGACTTCCGGACGGAGGCCGCGCTCCAGAAGGCGCTCCGCGAGGATTTCCGCGATATGACGAAGATCATCATTGCGCAGCGGATTTCGTCCGTCCGGAACGCGGACCGGATTGCGGTTCTGGACAACAGAACCGTGATTGCGTGCGACACGCATGAAAACCTGATGCAGACCTGCAAATTGTATCAGGATATCTGCGCGTCCCAGCTGCGAAAGGAGGAGGCGTAATGGCTGCACAGGCAACCCCGCAGCAGGGCTTTTCGCGCAGGGGCAGAAATCTCGGTGCGCCGGTTGAGAAGCCGCAGAATGCAAAGGCGGCGCTCAGACGCCTGCTCGCCTACTTCCGCGCAGAGATGCGGTTCGTGATTCTGATGTCCGTCACGGTGCTGGTCAGCGTGATCGCGTCCGTGCTGGCGCCGAGCTTCCAGAGCGCCGCGATTGACAGGATTGTGTCCGCGCAGTACAGCCTGCTGCCGAAGGCGCTCGCGCTGATGCTCATGATGCACATCATCCACGGCCTGACGAATCTGGTGCAGGGCTATATCAGCGCGTCGCTGAGCCAGCGGATTGTCAGCCGCGTGCGCAAGGAGCTGTTTGACAAGATCGTGCATCTGCCGATCGCGTACATCGACAGTCACTCGCACGGCGACCTCATCAGCCGCATGACAAATGACGCGGAGAATGTGTCGAGCATCATTTCCAGCTCGCTGAGCTCGCTGTTTTCCGGCGTGCTGACGCTGATCGGCACCCTGTTCATGATGCTGCACTTCAATGTCCCGCTGGGACTGCTCTCCTGCTCGACGGTGATTCTGACGGTGCTGTTCACGACCTTCATCACGAAGCATCTGCGCCGGTATTTCGTCAAGCGTCAGACACTGCTCGGCAGACTGAACGGGACGGTCGAGGAAATGGTCACAAATTACAAGACCATCACGGCCTACAACCGGCAGGACGCCGTGATTGAGAGCTTCACGGAAACGGCAGATCAGCTGACCAGAACCGGTATCATCGCGGAGATCATCTCCAACTGCATGGGGCCGGTCATGAATATGCTGAGCAATGTCTCCTTTGTCATCGTGTCCGTGTTCGGCGCGTATTTTGCGCTGAAGGGATATATTACCGTCGGCGTCATCTCCGCGTTCATCATCTACTCCAAGCAGTTCTCCCGCCCGATCAACGAGCTGGCACAGCTCTACGGTCAGATTCAGACGGCGATTGCGGGTGCGGAGCGCGTGTTCTCGATTCTCGATACGGAAAGCGAGCACGCTGAGGGACTTCCGCTGAAGGAGGTCAGCGGCATCATCGAGTTCCGCCATGTCGATTTCTCCTATGTGCCGGAGAAAAAGGTCATTTCCGATTTCTCGCTGAAAATTGAATCCGGCAGGAAGATCGCGCTGGTCGGCTCGACGGGCAGCGGCAAGACCACGATCATCAATCTGCTGATGCGGTTCTACGACATCGACAGCGGCGAGATCCTGCTGGACGGGCAAAACATCCGCGACATCGCGCTGACCGACCTCAGAGACAGCATCGGCATCGTTCTGCAGGATACCAAGCTGTTCTCCGATACAATCCGCGCAAACCTGACCTACGCGATGGAGGATGCGCCGGAGGAGGCAGTCCGGCAGGCGGCAAAGTTTGCACACTGCGACAAGGTCATCGCAAAGCTGCCGGACCGGTATGACACGATGCTGTCCCAGACCAGCGTCAGCCTGTCGCAGGGAGAGCAGCAGCTGATTGCGATCGGGCGGGCGTTTCTCTCCTACCCGCGCATTCTCATTCTCGACGAGGCGACATCCAGCGTGGATACGCGCACGGAGCTTCAGATTCAGGACGCGATGAACGAGCTGATGAAGGACAGAACCAGCCTGATTATCGCGCACCGTCTGTCCACCATTCAGGATGCGGATCAGATCATCGTCATGGATCAGGGGCGCATCGTCGAGAGCGGCACACACAAGGAGCTGCTGCGGCAGAACGGCAAATATTACGACCTGTATATGACACAGTTCGCCGGACAGGAGATCTGACCGGCGGACAGGATTTCATCGGGGATTTCCCCCGAAAAAAAACGGCACGGCACCTTCTGCACAGTCTGCGGGAGGTGCCGTTTTCTGCCGGGGTCAGGGGTCAGGAGACAGGCGCCGTGACCGCCTGCACGGAGTTCCCCGCGAGCCACTGCGAGAGCGCGGCGAAAATCGTGAAGGCGACCTTCTGCCGGTATTCCTCCGTGACCAGCAGTGCCGCCTCCTCCGGATTCGAGAGAAAGCCGCACTCCGCCATGACCATCGGGTGATGACAGTAATAGCAGAGGAACAGCTCCTTGCCGCAGCGCTTGATCTCGCGGCTGTTGGTCGGCTGGAGCATCATCTGAAACTGCGTCTGCATCAGCTGTGCCAGACCTTCGCTCTGCGGGTTCGTGTCGGAGAAGAACATCTGTGCGCCGCTGTACCGCGGGTCTGTAAACTGATTCTGGTGAATCGAGACACAAACCGCGTGCTCCGGCGCATTGAGAATCGCCAGACGATTGTCCATGTCAGAGCTTTTCTGATTGGCGATGCCCTCAATGCCCCGGTCGTGAATGGAGCGGTCGGTATCCCGCGTGACCTGCACCTCATAGCCGGACATCCGCAGCAGATCGCGCAGTGTGAGCAGAATGGACAGGTTGATGCCCTTTTCCGGCACGCCGTCTGCCGTCGAGCAGCCGCCGTCGATTCCGCCGTGTCCGGCGTCCAGCACAATGACCGGCGTATCCGTATGCTGTGCCGCAGCCGGTACGGCGTCCGGCATCATGGCGGCAGAGCGCCTGACCGCCAGCCGGATGCCCGCGCCGGTCAGGATCAGCAGGGCGGTCAGCAGCAAGCCGCGCCGCAGGTTTTTCTTGTCAAACAGTTTCATAGCAGCCTCCCCCGGTTTTGCGTTCAGTAGAGGCTATGCGGCATGGCAGCAGAATATGCGCGGGGGTACGGGCGCCGGAAAAACGGAGGGAACCCGCGGGCGCCCTCCGTTTCCGGTGAATCTGAATGCTGTGTTCAGCCTGTCATGGTCTGCACGACATAGGCCAGATGCCGGCTGTAGACGACCGTGGACAGCTTTTCGTTGATATCTGTATCATAGCCGTAGAGCGTACCGGCAAGCTGCATCCTTGCGAGCAGATCGTCCCAGTAGTCATCCGCGCCGCCGCGGCCGTCCAGATCGTAATCATCGTCCAGAATGCCGTCCAGATTGGTATCCGTGACAGAGGGCGTTGCGTTGTCGATCATCTGCGCAAGTGCCTGCTCTGCCTGGCTCTCCGAATATACCAGCAGATTGTGGTCGGACTGATCGTATGAGAGGACTGTCGGCTGATAATATGCAAGGACGCCGTTAATCCGGTGCAGATTGTTCATATCCGCGTTGCTCTTCATATGATGTCTGTAATAGGTTCCGAACGCCACAGAATTGCCGCTGTCATAGTAAGAATTGTCCCATGTCACATCGCACTGATAATACTGTCCTTCGATTTTCACGAGATTCCAGATATGATTGCTTCTTCCTGCGATTCTGGCGCCTCCGAGCAGCACATAGGATTCGATGCCGGCCTGGCTCAGCAGCATCGTGTACGCCTTGGAAAAGCCCTCACAGACGGTCTTGCCGTGTCCGTCGAGCGCATAGCTGACAAAGACGGAATATGCAGAGTGGTTTTCCTGATAAGACGGCGAATTTGAAGCACTTTCCCTGTGGTCGTAGTCACAGGAACGGATCAGCCAGTCGTGAAGCTGCCGCGCCTTGATTGCGTCACTCATCCACGGGTCGGTTTCGGTTGCAACGAGATATTCGCAGAACTCCGAGCAGAAGGTGTGCAGAAACCCGACATTCATGCAGGATGTAAACGCATAGCGGATAAAGTCCCTCGTTTCGGCATCCGTGCTCAGATACGGACGCTGCACACCGCTGCTGAGTGTTTCGCGCAGGACGAAATCCTGACCGTTGAGCTGCTTCAGCGCGGTGCAGTAGCTGAATACTTCGTCATCCAGTGTGCAGCCGCTGTGCATTTGGAGATTTTGCAGTGCTTTGCAGCCGAAGAACGCGCCGACTCCGAGTGTGGACGCCTTTCTGATTTTCAGCGTTGTCAGCTTTTTGCAGTTGTCAAAAGAAAAGGAGTCCAGTGTGACGCTGTCCTTGAGATCGACTGTTGTCAGCTTGCTGCACGACCGGAAGGAATTGTACCCCAGAGCAGCCTTGCCGTAGATTTTTACCTCTGTCAGGCTGTTGCAGGACGAGAATGCTTCCTGACCGACCGATGTGACGCTTGCGGGGAGTGAGATTTTATTCAGCGGCACCTGATAAAATGCCCGGAAGCCGATGCTTCTGACGGTATTCGGGATGGTGACTGATGTGACATCTACCGGATGATTTTTATTGTCAAAAGTGCGATACGGCGAAAACGCTTCATCCTCAATGACGGTGACCTTCTTCCCGTCGATATAAGAGGGGATTGTGACCGTCTGGGCGGAGCCGTTATAGCCGCGGATGACGGCCTCTGTTCCGTCGCTGTCGTATGCGTATTTCAGGCCGGACGAGGTGGTGCCGTAGACGGTGCTGCCGGCCTCCGCGTGCAGTGCGGCAGGTGCGGAGACTGCGGTCACGGCCGCGGCAGAAAGCCCCAGCAGTGCGGCTGCAAAAATCGGGATCAGGGTGTGTGTTTTCATGTGTAGACCTCCTTGATAAAATGTTGCGGTGATTCCCCTGCCGCGTTCATCCGCGCAGAAAGACGGCGGGGATCCGGTGCGGTGATGCGTGATGATGTCAAAGCGTGTTTGTCTGAGCAATATGATACACAGTTTCTTTCTGATATGAGAATGTTGTCGGACTCCCGTCCGCAGACAGCCTCCTTTCTGATTATACCGGTTCCGGACAAAAATGTCAAGCCGTAAAGAAAAAAAGGTATCCGGTCTGCGGACCGGCCGCGGGTTGTATGCAGAAAAGCCCTCACTTCAGATGAATCTTGTTGCGGTGATGCTTTTGGTGCATATTCTTTCCGGCGGGCGGCAAACCGGTTTGCGGGATGCTGCCGGTGAAATCATTTCGCCCCGCCGCAGTCTGAAGGACCATGCAGTGGGGCGTGCCGTATTTTTTGAGGGGGAATTCCCGATACCGGTACCGGAGCGGGACTGCGGCTTATGTGCGGAGCAGATACCGCTTCAGCAGGGCGAGGTCTGCGGCATCCAGCCTGCCGTCTTCGTGCAGGTCACCGGCGCTCCAGTCCGTGACGCTGCCCGCACACAGCAGATACCGGTCCAGCATGACCGCATCCGCCTGATCCACCGTTCCGTCCGCGTTGACATCGCCCCTGACGGGCTCGTCCTCCGGCGGTTCCGAGCCGGTGAAAACCGTCTGCGGCTCGTCCGTCTCCTGAAAGCTGAACAGGATTTCATCGACCGCACCGCGGAATCCCTTGCCGATCACTGCCGTATCCTGCTGCGCGGCACACATCACATCCAGCGGCGTCAGCGGGCAGGAGCGGCTGTCTGCCTCTGTGCCGTTGATCAGAAGCGACGCCTTTCCGCCGATCAGCCGGACGGTGACGCGGTTCCACACACCCTTTTGCAGTGCCGGCGCAGTCAGCGTAACGGCCGTTTTGCCGTTCGTGACGGTCAGTGCGGCGTTTCCGCTCCGGTCAGACGGCGTGAAGGAGATGTATGCGCTGTCATCGCCGAAATGCAGCAGCTCCTGTACGCTCCGGCTGCTGTTTTCGCCCTTCCAGAGTGCCGTCATCGTGATCTGGAGATCGTTTGTCCGGAAGAGGCTGCGGTCGGGAAGCAGGCAGGCGCTCCCGTCCAGATTCATGACGCCCTTTGCAGTGCTTCGCTCCGCCGCCCACACCGCGCCGGACTGCCGCAGATCGGTTGCAGTGTACCCGTCCCGCGCCCAGAACGCCGTTTGCTCTGCAAAATCATATGCTGCGGCATATCCGGCGGGCGTCCGGTGCCAGCCGCCGTCGTCCAGCCAGCCGAACCCCACGCCGCTGCTTCTGGATTCCGTATTGGCATAGTCGCCGTCCGTGATCGCCTCTCCGCTGTATGTGCCGCCGCCGTACAGATAGGACATCCCCTTGATGACGGCATGGCCGGAAACCGTGACGGCGTCGCAGACATAGGCCTTCTGTGTGATTTTGGCGTCGCCGGAGATCCTGCACATTCCGCTGACAACAGCATTCCCGCTGATGACGGCGTTTCCGCTGATTTCCGTATCGCCGGTCTTCCAGCCGTCCACATAGACCCAGCCGCCGCCGTGTACGACCGCACGGTCTGCGATCACGGCGCTGTCCCTGATGACCGTATTGCCTGCCACGACCGCGTGACCTGTGATGCGGACGCTGTCCGAGATTTTTGCCGCACCGAGCACCGTGGCGTCCGGCCCGACATAGACCGAATCCGCAACCGAGGCGGTGTCCGCGACCCAGCCGCCGCCGTTCGGGTGCGCGTGCCCCTTCCCCCTGACATAGCCGGCGGACTGCGGAACCGCCGCGCCGCTTAAACGGATTTCATACGGATAGCGCCGGCGCTCGTCGCCTGTGCGGTAGGGCGAGTCCGTCTCCTTGTGAAACGCATTGACTCTGTAGAGACTGTCCGGCATGGCAGATACCGTGAGGTATGCGCTGACGGCGCCGGACGCGGAAATCTCCGCAGATTCGCCGTCGCCGAACAGGCCGGAATAATTTGTCATGCCGGTGCTGTCCGTTGTGACGATGCAGGCTTTCCAGCCCGCCGCCGGATCGTCGGAAAGGCCGCGGAGCTCTGCCCTGATCCGGTCTCCGGTGATTTCCAGCGGAATGACATTGATGCCGCCCTGCATCGGGGCATCCCACTGCGGCGCACGCAGCAGACCGCTGCCGTCATCCTCCGGAACGGTGCAGAACAGACTCCGGAAATACGGGCTGTCGGCGCATTTCTTCTCAAATTCCTGCCGATAGGCCTCTTTTGCGCCAAGGTCAAAGGTCGCCATGCGCTTGGCGTAATGGCCGAACAGGGTCTGCGCATCGGTTCCGCAGAGGCGGGCGGCGGTGTCGAACGGGTATTCATCCGGCTTTGCCTCCGAGATGATGCGCTTGACCGTGAACTGTCCCAGCCCCGGCAGATGATCGGGGTTTGTTTCGAGATAGACGAGGAACGGCCAGACCTCGTAGTAGTCGCGGCCGTGCGGGAAAGAAAGGCTCAGATTCCGCAGATACGGCTCGAACCACACAGTTTTGACGCTGCCGGTGTAGTAGTCGCTGAGGAGATACATCTCGCGGAACCAGTTGGCGAGCGGCTCCCACCATGCGCCTGTGATTTCCTGATCGACCCACGCTTTCTGCTGCATGGTGACGACATGGCCGAATTCATGCGCGATCGTCAGATCGTCCAGCATCGCGTCCGGACTGATGATTTCGATGCCGTAGCCGTCCTCGGAGCTCATAAACGCCCAGCCCTCCTGAAATTGCGGCAGGCCGGTGTTGGTCAGGTAGACATTCGTCTTGTACTTCTGGCTGCTTTTGCCGTAGATATCGACATTCAGGTCGGTCATGCCGAGATACTCGCTGTAGCAGTGCCAGAGCTTCTCGTAGTCTGCGAGATTGCGCTTCAGGAATGCGTCGTTGACCTGTCCGGTGGTGTCCTGATTCCCGTAGAAGATGACAAAGTGTTCGGATTCGGCGTAATTGGCAGAACGGCAGTAGCCCCAGCGGTCGCGGATCAGGTATTCCTCCGCGGCGGATGCCGGAGCGGGCATTTCGCCGAGCACGGCATCCGTGCAGAGCACAGAACCGGTCAGCACGGCAGCGGCCAGAAGGAGCATGGGTTTCTGTTTCATGATAACCTCCTTTGTTGGGTCAGACGCGGGCGTTTTCGGGGGCGTGCTTTTGATTTTATTGTAGCATAAAAGCGCTGCCGCGTCAAGCAAAACCAGCCGGCGGGCCGGCAGTGCCGGCTGCCATTGATCTAAAGCCCGCCGCCGGGCCGGCAGTGCCGGCATCCAACTCCTAAAGCCCGCCACAGGCGGAATCGGGACACAGCCGAACTTCGCCCCACTAGAACAACAAGCAAAAGCAGCCAAGAAGCGAAAGCCGAACAACTAGGAGAAGGGGAATTGGGAAAGGGGATGCGCGCCGTATATGCAAAGCATATACTTGGGGAAACCGAAAGGGGGAAGGGGGCTGCGAAGCGAAGCGGAGCCGCTTCCTTCCCTCTTTGGGTGTCCCCCTCGCATTCGCGCCCCTGCGCCCAGCGAAATTCACAGTTGAAGCTACGATACAGAACAATCAGCCCTAGCGTCCGCATCATACAAAAACACCGGCGCCGCCATGTATTTCTCTGGCAGCGCCGGTTTCTGTAGAATAAGGTATCCGCTTCGCGGATGCTATTTTGGAATGGGGACCTCTATCGCCCAGATTTCGCAAAGCGAAATCGCTCAGTTTGCCTTCGGCAAACTGGGAGCCCCAAGCCCGCAGAGCTCTTC
>JAFPQL010000159.1 GCA_017414145.1 Oscillospiraceae bacterium
CTGCTCGCCAATCTCCTGACCATGCTGCTGACCGTCAACAGCGTCGCTGAGGAGACAGACACCGCATTGCAGGCGAAGCTCAAGACCGTGCTGGCGTACATCGACGCGAATTTCACCGAGGAGCTGCGCCTGGACGAGCTTGCCCGCCGCTTCGACATCAGCAAGTATTATCTCACACGCGAATTCAAGCGCGCATACGGCGAAACCATCTTCCAGCATATCATCGGGCTCCGCATCAATTACGCAAAGCGCTTGCTGCGCTTCACGGACAAGTCCGTGGAGGAGATCGCAGCGCTCTGCGGCTTCAACGATCAGAGCTACTTTTCCAAGCAGTTCAAGAAGGCGGAGAATGTGACATGTCTCGCATTCCGCCGCAGATGGCGCGACTGAGCGGTTTCCCCTCGCCGCCGTGCGCGGAGCGAAGGCGACGGGTGCCGTGCGGTTCCCTTTGACCGCAAAGATGCCCTTCTGCCGGAGTTCCGCCTGATCATCAATACCGTACCTGCACCGGTGCTCGATGCCAAACAGCTTATGTGCGTCCGTCAGGATGCGCTCCTGATTGATCTGGCTTCGGCGCCGGGCGGGGATGACAGCGAAGACAAAGGACGGTGCATTCGGATGACGGATAAGTTCTGGCGGATATTCGTGATCGGCGGCGTGATTCTCACAGCCGTTCTGGCACTTGTGACCTTTTTCGTGACACAGCCGAAGGACGTGCTGCGCACGGAGCGCGTGCAGGTCGCCGCTGAGCCGGAGATGCCGCCGCAGACAACAGCGGATACCGAGACGACCGTCAGTGCCGTTCTGCACGAAACCACGACGGAGCTGCGCACACAGGAATTCGTCAGCGCGGAAACAACAATAATTACAACAATGCCGGACACAGACCTCAACACCGCAGATCCTGCGGCGCTGATGCGTGTGTCCGGCATCGGTTCTGTATTGGCGGAGCGCATTGTCGGCTACCGCGCTGCAATCGGCGGTTTTACGCGGCGCAGTCAGCTTACGGAGATCGAAGGCATCGGCGAGGAGCTGGCAGCGCGCATCATGGAGGCGTTTCACATAGAGGGCGAGCTCCCGCCTGAGGTGCCTGCTGTCACGGCGCCGCCGCAGACCGCGGAGCCGGAGCCTGCTGGCGAAACGACCGAAGCACCGGCGCCCGGTTACTACGAGCTGAATCATGTGACCCGTGAGGAGCTGCTGACGATCCCCGGCATCGACGAAGAGAAGGCGGATGCCATCCTCAGTCTCCGGGAAGAACTCGGCGGTTTTCTCTCGATCAACGAGCTCTGGATCATTGAGTCACTCTCCGGCGATTATATCGTGCATGAGCTGACGGACTATTTATATGTAGAGAACGACACAGCCCGCTGATTATTGCATGCGGCTCTCGGCGGCGGGGTAGAAATCCTCGCCCTCGATCTTTCCGCGCTGCCAGGCGTGCTGCCGCGACGGGCGCAGCGCACATGCTCCGACCGGCAGATCGGAGAGCAGATGCAGCGAAGGATCCATCTCGCAGAGCTCGCCGACCGTAATGACCACGGCGTCCTCATCGGTGTGATTCCCGCAGCCGCAGATGAACTCCCAGGCGTTGTCATTGAAATGGTGACAGACGGTCGTGATGTCGGCACCGTCAAGCACATGCAGGCAGGTGAGCACCAGTGTGTCAGGGCGCTTCGAGAAAGGATAGTATGCCATAGCGTTTACCTCGTTCCATTTTATATAGTATAAGACGGCTGTACTTCATATCTATATCATACAGCATTCCCCGGAAAAAAGCAAGTCCTGTCTGCGAATGTGAAAAATATGCGAAAAATACACGATCTCGTATATGGCTGCTGCGGGAAATAAAAACCGCGGCAGTGGTGAAAAAACGGATTCGGTAAGATAAAGCGCCATTTTGTAATGATTCGGAGACAAATTGTAACCGAATTGTAACAGTTCGATGCTGATTTCGCGGAAACTGTGCAAAGAAATCATCATGCTGTCGAAAATGTATAAACCAAGTTGCTTGAATTCGTCATATCCTACAAATAAAGTGACGAAATAGTGATTGGGATTGACTTTTGCGCGGATTTCGTGTATATTTACAGTATGAAAACA
>JAFPQL010000160.1 GCA_017414145.1 Oscillospiraceae bacterium
ATTGTCGATTACCACGGAGACGGTGAACTTCGCGGACACGCCGCCGTAGAACTTCGCCTCGGCGCCGTAATCGCCCTCGTTTTTCATGTCAGAGCTGACGCTCAGCTTGCGCTTGTCGAGCGTCACGCCGTACTGCTCCGCAACCGCGTCCGCGACGGCACCCGGCGTCACCGCGCCGAACAGTCTGCCGCCGGTGCCGCCCTTTGCACGGACGGTGACCTTTTTGCCGCTGAGCTTTGCGGCCTGCGCCTCTGCCTCCGCACGGGCGACATCGGCCTTGTGCTGCTCGGACGCCTTCTGTCCGGCGAGCTTATTGAGATTTGCAGGGGTCGCCTCGACGGCAAGCCCCTTGCCAAGCAGGAAATTGCGGGCGTAGCCGTCCGAGACATTCTTGACCTCGCCCTTCTTGCCCGTTCCCTTGACATCTTCAAGTAAAATAACCTTCATTGCAGTATCCTTTCTGTATTCCGATTCTGCCGCGTTCCGCGGAATCAGTAGACCTCCGGCTCCGCAGGGCTCTCCGCCGCCTGACCGGCCGCGGCATCCTCCGCTTCGATCGCGTCAAGCGTATCCAGCAGCATGGTGCGCAGCTCCGCGACCGGACAGTCCTTGAGTTGGGTCGCCGCCATCATCTGATGGCCGCCGCCGCCCATGCGTTCCATGACGACCTGCACATTCATCGCGCCGAGCGAGCGTGCCGAGATGCAGCTCAGCTCTCCCCGCGGGAAAATGACAAACGACGCATCGACATTTTCGATGCCGAGCAGCTCGTCGGCGGTCTGCGACGCGATGATCTGGATGTCGGGGAGCTCCTCCTCCGCGACGGTAATCGCGTAGCGCTTGTAGACCTCCGCCTCCGCGACCAGCCGCGAGCGCTGCCGGTAGGCGTCCATTGAGCCGGCAAAGAGCGTCTTGACCGCGACCGGATCCGCACCGCGTTCCCGCAGATATGCGGCGATTTCAAAGGTGTGGACACCGGTCTGCATGATAAAGTTCTTCGTGTCGAGCATGATGCCGGCGAGCAGCGCCTCCGCCGTGAACTGCGGCATCTGGTCACGCCAGTCGAAATACTGGATCATGCCCGCGACCAGCTCCGCCGCGGACGACGCATACGGGTCGTGCAGCTTGAGGGTCGTGTTTTCGAGATAATTGACCATCTGCCGGTGGTGGTCGATGACGACGACATGCTTTGCCATGGCATACAGCTCCGCGTCCTCGACGATGTCGCGGCTGAAGGTATCGACGATGACGACGAGATCCTCCTGCGTGAAGATCGCGCGCGCCGTCTCCGGCGAAATCATCACATCCGGCATCTCGGCCTCCATGCGCTCGACTAAAATCTTTGCCAGCGAGGATTCCTTCCGGATGACAATATTGTACGGGATGCCGGTCTGCTGCGCAATGAACGCGATGCCGAGCGCGGCGCCGACCGCGTCCAGATCGCTGGCGCGGTGTCCCATGATATAGACATGCTTGCAGCGCTTCATCAGCTTGTGCAGGTCGCGTGCGACGGCGCGGTTTCTCGCCTTGTTCCGGTGCTCGATGCCCTTGGACACGCCGCCGTAGAAGGTGAAGCCGTCGTTCGTCTTGATGGCGACCTGATCGCCGCCGCGTCCCAGTGCCATGTCAAGCGACTGCTGGGCGAATTTCTCATTCTGCTCGAGATTGTCGCCGCTTCTGCCGATGCCGATGGAAAGCGTCAGGCTGCTGCTGCCGACCTTGATCTTCCGCGCCTCATCGAGCAGCGGAAAATGCGCCCGCTCCATTTCCAGCACATGCTTGGCGACGGTCAGCACCATGAAGCGGTCCTCGTCCAGATGACAGAAGATGCTGTCGGTGCCTTCCAGAAAGCGGTCATACAGCACCTCCAGCGCCGCCATGACCGAGGCGCGCTCGCTCTGCCGCGTGCTGTTGAACAGATCGGCGTAATTATCGACGACGATCATGATGACGCAGGGGCGGCTGTCCAGATAGGTCTTGCGCAGATTGACATACTGCGTCTCCTCCTGGAAGCAGAGCAGCTCGCCGGTGTTCCGCCCGTGCCGGTAATGCGTGCGGGTCACGCGGAAATACTTTCCCATGCGCTCCAGCTCGCCGTAGCTGTTCTCGGTGATCTGCTCGCCGTTGAGCGGCATCACGGCCGAGAGCGGCTGTCCGTACAGCTCCTCGCCGCAGGCAACATCGGCATAAAAGCTCTGATTATACCAGATAATCTGCCGGCTTTCGTCGAGAATGGCGACCGGAACCGGCATATGCTCCGGCGCATTGAACAGCGTATCCTTGAGGGCGCGGTTCATGCGCGAAAAATACCGCAGCACATTCTTGCGGAGCTGCAGCAGCTCATAGCAGCTCCAGAGCAGTGCCAGCACGAACAGCACCAGCACGAATATCACGGCCCATTTCCGGGGCTGTCCGCCGGTCAGCAGCATCATGACCGCCGTAAAGCCGGACAAAATCAGCAGCACCGCCGCTGTAATCAGTCTGCGGGGTGTTTTCAGCTGCATCTGCACGCACCTGCCTTCCGTTTTGCTGAGATGAGAACTGTGACGGGCTTTCAGACCTCCATGATGATCGGCAAAATCATCGGAGAACGCTTGGTTGTCTCAAAGATATAGTCCGACAGCACATCGCGCAGCTTCGCCTTCAGTGCCGTCCAGTCGCGCAGCTCCGCCGCACCGCAGCGGTCGAGTGTCTCCTCCAGACGGCTGCGCGCCTCCTCCATCAGCTCCTCGGATTCGCGCACATAGACAAAGCCTCTGGAGATCAGCTCCGGGCCGGAGACGACGGCGTTCTGTGCGCGGTCGATGCCGATGACAATGATAATCAGGCCGTCCTGTGCCAGATGCTTTCTGTCTCTGAGCACGACCGAGCCGACATCGCCGACGCCGAGGCCGTCCACCAGCACTCTGCCCGCGGGCGCCTCGCCGACAATCTTCATTTCGACGCCGTTCGTCTCGATGATGCTGCCGATCTGCCCGATCAGGATGCAGTCCCGCGGAATGCCCGTGCCGAGCGCGAGCTCCGCGTGCTTTTTCAGATGCTTATACTCGCCGTGAACCGGAATGAAGAAGCGCGGCTTGGTCAGCGCGAGCATCAGCTTTAATTCCTCCTGGCAGGCGTGTCCGGAGACATGAACCTCGTACATCCGCTCGTAGACGACATGGGCGCCGGACTTCATCAGCTCGTTGACGACGCGTGTGACATACTTCTCGTTGCCGGGAATCGGCGTCGCGGAGATGATGATGAAATCCTGCGGCGTGATGTTGACCTTCTTGTGGTCACCCATTGCCATACGGGTCAGCGCGGACATCGGCTCGCCCTGCGAACCGGTCGTAATCAGCACGATCTGGTCGTCGCTGTAGCGGTTCATCAGGTCAATGTCGATGATTGTGCCCTCCTTCGCCGTGAGGTAGCCGAGCTCTCTGGCGATCGTGATGACATTGACCATGCTTCTGCCGAAGACGGCGACCTTTCTGCCGTTGGACTCCGCGCAGTCGATGATCTGCTGGACGCGGTGGATGTTCGAGGAGAAGGTCGCAATGATGATGCGCTTGCCCTCTGCCGCGGCAAAGAGCTTGTCGAAGGATTCGCCGACCTTGCGCTCCGTGGGCGTATAGCCCGGACGCTCGGCGTTTGTGGAATCCGCCATCAGCGCGAGGACACCGCGGGAGCCGAGCTCGCCGAAGCGTCCGAGGTCAATGATGCCGCCGTCAATCGGCGAATAATCGACCTTGAAATCGCCCGTGTGGACGAGCACGCCGGCCGGTGTGTGAATGGCGAGGCCGACCGCGTCGGGAATCGAGTGATTGACATGAATCAGCTCGACCGCCATACAGCCCATGCGGACGGTGCGGCGCGGCTCGACGACATTGAGCTGCACCTTTCCCGCGAGCTGATGCTCCTTGAGCTTGGACTCAACCAGCGCGAGCGTCAGGCGCGTACCGTAGACGGGTGTATTGACTTTTTTCAGCAGATACGCGAGTCCGCCGATGTGATCCTCATGGCCGTGCGTCAGCACGATGCCGCGGAGTTTGTCCGCGTTCTGCTCGACATAGGTAAAGTCCGGGATCACGAGATCGACGCCGAGCATCTCGGCATCGGGGAAGGCGAGTCCGCAGTCGATGATGAACATATCGTTTGCGCACTCGATCACGGTCATGTTCTTGCCGATCTCGCCGAGGCCGCCGAGCGGGATAATCCGCACCGGGGTTCTGGCACGCGGCACCTTGCCGCTGCGCTGCCGCTCATCATGGAGCGGGGCGGCTGTGTCGGCTGTGAGCTTCTTTGCTGCAACAGGAGCCGGCGCAGATTTTTCCTTTGATCTGCGCTCCAGCTTTTCACTGACAAGCTCTGCCGGCATGATTTTCCGGCCGACTGCAGAGACGGGGATCGGCGTTCTCTGATGCCGGCGCTCACCGCTGCGGCTGCCGTTCTGAACGGACGCCTTGCCGCTGCTGCGTTTGGGGTTTCTGTTCAAATGAATACCTCTCTTTCCGTGCGGATTTCCGGATCCGCACCTCTTAAAATACGGGCATAACCATACAGATTAAGTATACGCGAAATGCCGGAAAAAGTCAAGGCATTTTTCAGAAACGGCGCATCTTTTCGGGAAACCCTGCAAAAATCCGATCGGCTTTTGTTGAATTTAGGCAAACTGTGCAGGACACGGCCGGCAGTGCCGGCGGGCAGTGCCCGCTGCCATTTCCGAAAGCCCGCCGCCGGCGAAAACTAGGCGCAGCAAATCTTCACCCCACTAGAACAACATCCAAAACAACCGAGAAACGAAAGCCTACCAACCAGTGGAAGAGAAATCAGGAAAAGAGAGCGCGGCCGGCAGTGCCGGCATCCAACTCTAAAGCCCTCCGCGGGCAAAAACATGACACAGCAAATCTTCACCCCACTAGAACAACATCCAAAACAACCGAGAAACGAAAGCCGAGCAACCAGGGGAAGAGAAATCAGGAAAAGAGAGCGCGGCCGGCAGTGCCGGCATCCAACTCTAAAGCCCTCCGCGGGCAAAAACATGACACAGCAAATCTTCACCCCACTAGAAC
>JAFPQL010000161.1 GCA_017414145.1 Oscillospiraceae bacterium
GATGAACAGAATTTTTCTTTTTTATTTGGATTATCCTTTATTTTCCCATAATCACAGGAATACCATGTAATTCTTTTTTGTTTTTCTGGATTAGAGACTGCAATTATACGAGCGGTCATCGCGGAAGCCAAAAAACAGGGCATCGTCGTCAAGAATGCCGACGCCCGCAAGCTCGATCAGATGACCGGCAACGCCAATCATCAGGGCATCTGCGCGGTCGGCGCCTGCACCCGATATGCCGCTGTCTCCGATCTGCTCCGCATTGCGGAGGAAAAGGGACAGCCGCCGTTTCTCATTCTCTGCGACGGCATCGAGGACCCGCACAATCTCGGCGCGATTCTCCGGACTGCCGAGGCAGCGGGCGCACACGGCGTCATTCTGCCGAAGCGGCGCAGCGCGTCCCTGACGCAGACCGTCTTCAAGACCTCTGCCGGTGCCGCAAGCTGGATCCCCGTCGCCAGAGTCAGCAATCTCTCGACTGAAATGATCGCGCTGAAGCAAAAGGGACTCTGGTTTTTCGGCGCAGACATGAACGGCAGTCAGGCAGACAAAACAGATTTTACCGGCGCTGTCGGACTCGTCATCGGATCGGAGGGCTTCGGCCTGAGTGCGCCTGTGCGTGCGCAGTGTGACGGAATCGTCTCTCTGCCGATGTTCGGACAGGTCAATTCCCTCAATGCGTCCGTCGCAGCTGGAATTCTGATGTATGAGGTCGTCAGACAGCGCATGAACAGAAATCAGTAAGGAAAGGAATGCTTCCAGAATGCAGCTTCACGAATCGCACGACGATGTTACGATAAATCCGCAGTCCCCCGCCGGACAGCCCGAACAGACCGGCAGTCAGCCCGCGCCGCAAACGCAGAACCCGCAGAACGATGCGGCAGCAGACAAGGCAGAATCCGCACCGGCCGCTGAGACAGTACCGGCAGCCGAAGCGTCAGACGAACCGGCCAAAAAGCCCGCGGACGACGCCCCGAAGCACCCGCCGAAACGGGAAAAGCCGCAGGCGTCCGCTGACAGACACGGCAGACAGCCGAAAGCTGATCAGGACGGCAATCCGGTGAAAAAACGCAGCCGGCAGCCTGTGCAGGATACCAAGCCCTCCGACATCCGGAAGCCGCAGGTGTCCTTCATGAACTCGATTGCGAATCTGGAACCCGCCTCCCGCGCACGCTGGACGGGCTCGACGACCGCACAGGCATATGACCACGCCGTCATGCAGTCCGAACAGACGCCGGACAAGCATTATGAGCCGAAAATCCGCAAAATGACGGATTCCACCAGAGCGAAGGAGCGGCGCAGTCACCGCCGCCCGACCGAACCGCTGCCGTATCTGAAGGATACGCCCGTGGAAACCGTGCAGTCCCTGCCGGCGCGGAAGCGGAAAAAGCGCAAATCGCTCCTGATGACCGGAGAACTTGACCGGATTCCCGAAAAGCTGACAAAAGCGGATTCGGCTCCCCTGACGCCGAAGCAGCAGACGATTGCCGACGCCTCGGAAATCGACTTCTCGGTCGGCACGCCGCCCGCGGAACAGGTGCGCGAGATTCCCGTCCGCGAAAAGGAGCTCCGGAAAAAGCGCGAGGAACAGCGCCGCGAAAAGAATTTCCAGCAGCCGGAGGACCGTGCGACCGTCCAGAAGGATCTGAATGAGCTCAGCACCAGCCTTTCCCTGCGCGCCGCACTGATCGGCCTGATTTTCGTGTGCAGTGCGGTCATCACCGTGCTGGACTGGATTCCGCAGATTCCGATGCCGCAGTTTCTTTCCAGCAAGGACGCGCCCGTCAGCTTCCTGACCATTCAGATTCTGCTCGGCCTGCTCTCCCTGCCGTTTTCCGGCGACCTGCTGCGCACCGGTTACATGAAGCTGATTCAGCTCCGCGCCGACAGCGATTCCCTGACCGCCATGAGCATGGTCTCCTCAATGCTGGCCGCAATTCTCCTGCTGCCCAGCCCCGGAATGCTCAGCAGCGGCGTCTGCTCGACCTATATCTCGGTCGGTCTGCTCTCGCTCTGGCTCAATACCCTGTCCAAGAAGATGATCGTCTCGCGTGCCATCCGCAATTTTGCGATTCTGTCCGATAATTCGCAGAAGTACGGCATCCGCTATGTCGAGGATGAAAAGCGCGCGGAAAATCTCACCCGCGGCACGATCGGCGATTTCCCGATTCTCGCGGCGATGCAGCCCGTGGACAACCCGAAGGATTTTCTCAAATACACCTTCTCATCCGATCTCGGCGACCGCTTCTGCCGGACCGCCGTGCCGCTGATGTTCGTGCTGTCTGCGGCATTCTCAATCGTTCTCGCCGTCCTGCGCGCCGGTTCTGTGGAAAGCGCCGTCTGTTACGGCACCTCGCTCTTTGCGCTCTGCTTCTCCGCCTTCGCCTGCACTGCGATTACGCTGATTTCCAATCTGCCGATGGAGAGCGGCACAAAGGCCTATGTCCGCAACAGCGGTCTGCTGCTCGGATATCAGAGCGTCGATGACTTCTACGATGTCAACACCGTCATGGTCGATGCGCGCACGCTGTTCCCGAAGGAAAGCACCAAGCTTGAATCCGTCGAGCTCTTCGGCGATGCCCGCACCGAGGATGTGATCTTCTATGCGGCTGCGCTGACCAGACACGGCGGCAGCATCCTGCGCGGGATGTTCCTCTCCGCAATGGAGCACGATGACCGGATCCTCCCGACCGTTGAGGACTACAGCTACGACGAGGGCAAGGGCATCAGCGGCTGGATTCACAATCAGCGCGTCCTGCTCGGCACCAGAGAGATGATGTCGGCGCACAGCATTGAGGGGCTCCCCCCCGCCGCACGGGAGGACGAAGCCGCCGCAGTCGGAAACCGCGTGCTGTACCTTTCCGTTTCCGGCACCGCTGCCGCGATGTTCACGATCCGGCTGACTGCCGCAAAAACAGTCAAGCACTGGCTGCGCGCACTGGACCGCGAGCAGATTTTCCTGCTGATCCGCAGCAATGACCCGCTGCTCTCCCAGCGCGGCATCGCCAAGATGTTCGCGTTCCCCGAAGATTTGCTGAAGGTCATTCCGTCCCGTCTGGAGCCGGAATATGCCGCAGAGACCGTTCCGATGAAAACCGCCCGCCCGTCGATGCTCTGTGCCGGCAGACTGCCCGGTTTCATTCAGACCATTGTCGGCGCAAAGCGCATCCGTTCCGCCGCAACCCTCGGCCTGATTCTGCAAATCGTCACCGCCTGCCTCGGTTTTCTCTATGTGCTGCTCTTTGTCCTGCTGCACGACTATGAGGATATCAACGGCGGTCTGCTGCTGGTGTATCATGTCATCTGCACAGTCATCACGGTCTGCTCAATCCGGCTGAAGGATACCTGAAAAGGAGGCAATTCATGCCGAAATGCCGGCAACTTGCGGCACTCGCGTCCGCCGTGCTTCTGCTGACCGGATGCGACCCTGCCGACCTGTTCCTGTCGCCGGAGGATTCCGCCGCCATGATCTCCGACCATACGGCGCAGCGGTACCGCACCGAGGACGCCCGCAGGCTCGTCACGGATTTACAGGCCGCATGGACTACGGACGATGCCGAAGCCGTCCGGAGCCTGACTGACCGCCTGATCGGCGCCGTCGATGACGCCTCTGCCGTTTATCTCACTGCCGAAATGCAGTATTACGCCGACTGGAACAACAAAGACCTGTCCGCGCTCCACGATCAGACATTGCAGGATTTCTTTGAGGTTTCGGAAATGGCGCGCTGGGCATTCACAAACGGGCTGCACAAATCGCAGTACAAGGAGCTGTTTGAGCCGCTCGCCGATGCGGAGAACGCGGATTACTATCTTTCGACCGGTCTCAGCCGGGTCTGCTCCGCGGCGCGCAGTGAGGCGACCGACAGCAGCGCAAGGCTGGATGAATACTACCAGACCGCATACGGCGAAGATTCTGACAGCGAGACGACAGACGAAGCCTGCGCCGCGCTCTATCTCGATACGATCGGGAGCATGAACACCGACGATCTGCGCTACGGGTATTATGTGCGGGATTATACGCCCGAAGATGTGTCTGCCGCTTACCGCGAAATCTGCAAAGACATCGTGCCGCTCTATCAGACCCTGCGCGACAGCATCGAGTCCGACAGCCGGTACAGCAGTCTGAGCGGGAAAAAATATGCCGTCAAAGAGCCGTTTTCCGAGATCCGGAAGTACGCCGCACAGATTTCCCCGCGTCTGGCGGAATCCGCGGAAAAGCTGACCGGAGAATCGCTCTGCACAGTCGCATCCGGCGACAGCTGCTACGACGGCAGCTATACGGTTTCGTTCCCGAAGGAGCAGACCGCCCGCATCTATTTTTATCAGGGCAATGACTGCTTTGATTTTACCGGCGCTGTGCATGAGTTCGGCCATTTCCATGCCGACTGGCACGACCGCACGCCGACTCTGCTGCAAAGAACCTGCATCGACCTCGCGGAGATTCAGTCACAGGGACTGGAGATGCTGTATACGCATTTCTACGGCGATCTGTACGGCAAAGACGCCGGCTATCTGGAGCAGTTTGAACTGCTGAACATGGTCGATTCCGTCGTGACAGGCTTTGCCGTCGGGGAATTTGAACGCGAAGTCATGCAGCAGAAGGACACGCTCACGGCTGAGGAAGTCGTTGGGGCATTCCGGCGGCGCAAGGAGGAAACCGGCTTCTCGCTGGAGCTCGGTCAGGTCACCCACCTCTACGAGCAGCCCGGATATTACATCAGCTACGGGGTTTCCGCGCTGGCCGCACTGCAAATTTACGCGGAAATGACGGAGAATTTTGAAGCAGGCGCCGCGCTCTATGAGAAAATTGCAGAAACGCCCGCCCTCTCCGGCGAACATCGGCTGATGCGCACGCTGAACGCCTGCGGATTTGACAATCCCTTTTCAGCGGATTCGATTCATGCGGTTTCAGAGCATCTTGCGGAACGGATCCGGCAGCTGAATGCGGCATAACACAAAAGACCGGTTCCACTTGGAACCGGTCCTTTTTTTGCAACTGATCATCGGCGTGCGAGATCGCCGGAAGCGGTCTGTGCCGGCAATGCCTCAGCTTTCAAATCCGGCAATTTCTCCGGTCAGAAAGCGGATCAACCACAACGCATCTGCCACCGAAACCGTCCCGTCCAGATTGACATCCGCCGCACGCGAACGCGCCGGATCGGTAAATCCGTTCAGCAGACCGTACTTCATCAGCGCCAGATCGACCGCGGTGATTCTGCCGTCGTTGTTCAGATCGCCGCGGCGGTACTGCACAGACGGGCCCGGCCCGTCAATCACTGTCATAGCCGGCGCTGCAATCACCTCATCGAGATAAAAGCTGTTCTTGCTCTTTGCCGTCTCCACATAAATCTGCATGGAAGAAGCCCCTTCCGGAATCTCAAATGCCGGATTGCTGAGCTGCACCCACTCGCCCTTCACAGCGGTTTCGGTCGCGATCTTCAGGTACTGCGGCTCGTTCTCCGCGTCGCGGTAGAAGAAGGTGAAATGGAAGGTATCGGTGTCCGTGTCGCCCTCCGTATACTTCGCAACGGCGCTGAAGCTGAACTTTTCGCCCGGACGGAAGATGCCGCTGTTCAGCGAATGCACCGGCCCCATCCAGCATTCACCGCGGTCGGAGACATAGAGCGACTTCTCGCCGGCATAGGCCTCTGACGACGAGACAGCAAGGCTCTCGCCGGCTCTGGACGAAAAATTGTCGGTATTACGCTCAAATGTGCAGTGGAACCAGTAGCCGTCCGCATCGGGCTCGACGGTCAGCGGCGCATTCCACTCGGCACGCTCATACCGGAAGCAGTCAAAGTCCGCATAGCCGCCGGCAGATTTGGTCGGATAGCTGTAAATGCCGCTGCGGTAGCCGGTAAAGAGCTTGAGATCGTAGGTCATACCCAGCGTATCGCCGATCTTTTTCCAGTCGGAGCCGTCATAGGAATAGTAGAAATTTGCGCGGTCAATGTTATTCGACACATTGTAGCTGCTGTCCACCGTCGCAAAATTGAAATCAATCTTGAGCCAGACCTCATCGCCGTTCAGCGGGGTCTGCTCGATGATTTTATTGCTGCTGCTGTCAATTTCCGAGCCGCCGTTTTTCGCCATGTAGATCCGCTTGCTGCCGTCATCCCCGACATAGACGCCGACATTGCCGTAGTTGAACTGAAATGCCGACAGACCCGCATAATCGCCGGGCTTCATACCGCCGGTATCGAGCTTGACGGCACTTGAGCAGGCAGGGCCTTCGGTGCGCATCGTCAGCGTATTGCGCGCATGGAGCAGCTCGTTAGCCAGTGTCTTGTTTTTCAGCCGGAGATAACCCGGACGCTCGGTCACCGACCACGCGCTGTTATCCGGATTGTGATTCCACTGCCATTCCAGCGCAAGGCGGTCGGTGTCGTAGTCAAATTCATCGTCATGCGCGAGGAAAGTGCCGCTGTAGCTGCCGGAGACATTCAGTGTCACCGGCGCCTTGCCGTTGACACCCATGACCGGCCAGTCGTTCTGCCATGTAAACGGCACAAGCACCGGCACTCTGCCGACCGCGCCGTGATCCTGAAACAGCAGCGCATACCAGTCGCCGTCCGGCGTATCAATGATGCCGCCCTGCGCGACGCCGCTGCCGTAGGTACCGAGGCCGGATTCCAGAACCGTCTTGCCCTCCCATGTGCCTTCGAGCGATTTGCTGCGGTAGCACAGCTCGATGCGCGGATGCCCGTTCGGCCACGCGATGATAAACACATAGTACCAGTCGCCGATTTTGTGGATGTGCGAGCCCTCGCCCGCCAGACCGGTCAGACCGGTGCGGAACAGCGTTTTGTCCAGTCCGCCCCATTTGAAATCGGTCATTTCATCGTTGAATTCCTTGATTTTGATTTCGCCGCTGCCGTAGACCAGATATTTTCTGCCGTCGTCGTCAAAGAGCATTGACGCGTCGTGATACATTCCGCGGATTTCGGTTCTTGTCCACGGGCCGTTCTCGATATCGGCCGTCTTGTAAATATAGGAATTGCCGGTGCCGTAGCTGCCGAAGAACACATAGAACATTCCGTCGTGGTAGCGCAGACTGGTCGCCCACTGTCCGTGCGAATAATCATGCTTGCCCTGCGACAGCGTCTGCACGGGGCCGTCTGCGTAGGTGTCAAAGACATAGTTGCAGATCTGCCATGAAAACAGGTCCTTTGACTTCATGATCGGCGCGCCCGGCGAAAAATACATTGTCGTATGCACCATATAATAGGTGTCGCCGACGCGGATGATGTCGTCATCCGGCACATCCGAATAGATGAACGGATTTGCGATGGTGTCCGCCGCTGCTGCCTGCATGACCGGACGCCGCGGCATGGCCGTCAGCACAGCGAGCCCGCAGACCGCCGCCGTCAGAAGGCTCAGCAGCCTGCTTTTTCTTCTTTGTCTCATATTCTGTATTCCCCCATTTCTGAATATACCCGTGCAGAATTTCCGCCGGTCTGCACGCCGGCTCAGTCGGTTTCGTGCAGCAGACAGCCACCCTTGTCTCCTGCACCATTCTCATTATAGCATGACTTGTATCATCTGTCAGTAAAGGATTTGCAGGAATGATGTAGAATTTACAGAACCTGTCCGTACTTTTCCGGAGATTGCAGTCATCTTTCCGGAAAATCGTCCCCAGAAATTGCGATATGACAGATCAAAACAGCCGGCTGCCATTTCAGCAAAGCCGGCTGTTCCGTTTCTGTTCAGTTTTGAAATACTGCCCGATTCAGCTAAGGCACACGGCCGCGACCGTACACGGCGGCAGTTGCAAGCGCAGTCTGCCGTGTTTCAGCTCCGCAGGGGCGCTCTGAATCCGCACCGCATCGGGTGTTTCAAAGGTATTGTGATCGTGCGGATCGCCGGACAGCATCCGTGCGGACACGCTGTCCGCATCAAAATTGCAGAGATCACAGCAAATTTCGGCATCCGTATCCGCAGAGCAGTTGACCAGAGACAGCGTCAGTTCCGCGCCGCGCACCGAAGCGGACGCCGAAATCATCGGCACATCTGCGAAAATCTGCTCCGTCTGCACGAAGCAGTAGACCGGCTCTCCGCCCTGATGCGTCTGAAGCAGGTCGAATACATGGTAAGTCGGTGTCCGCAAAATCTGCGCACCGTCCGTCAGAAGCAGCGCCTGCAGGACATTGACCGCCTGTGCGAGATTCGCCATGATGACGCGGTCGGTGTGGCGCTGGAAGCTGTGCAGTGTCAGCGCGGCGGTCACAGCATCCCGCATTGTGTTCTGCTGGTAGAGGAAGCCGGGGTTCGTCCCCTGCTCCACATCGTACCAGTTGCCCCACTCGTCCACAACCAGCCCGATCTTCCGCGCCGGGTCATAGCGGTTCATGATTTCGGTATGCCGCCGCAGAAGTGTCTCCATCTGCCGCGCGGTTTGCAGGCTTTTCGCGTAATCCTCCGCTGAAAACACCGTCGCAGAGCCCTTATTTCCCCACTCCGATACGGCATAATAGTGCAGGGAAATCGCGTCCGCGTGTGCGGGAGAGAGCCGCTGCATCAGCGTTTCCGTCCATCCGTAATCTCCGCCGCCCGGCCCGCAGGCGATCCGCAGCATTTTCTCGCCGGTGAAATTCATGCTGAAGCTCTGAAACTGCCGGTACAGGTCCGCGTAATAGTCCGGCCGCATATTTCCGCCGCAGCCCCAGTTTTCATTGCCGATGCCGAGATACCGGAGCTTCCACGGCGCTTCCCTGCCGTTCCGGCGGCGTTCCGCTGCAAGATCGCAGTCGCCGTCCGCGGTGAGATAGGTCAGCCAGTCGGAAAGCTCCTGCGGGGAGCCGGTGCCGAGGTTTGCGGCGAGATACGGTTCACATCCGACCAGCTCGCACAGGTCAAAAAACTCATGCGTTCCGAAACGGTTTGTCTCGGTTACACCGCCCCAGTAGGCATTCACCGTGCGTTTGCGCGCATCGGGCGCACCGATGCCGTCCCGCCAGTGGTAAAGATCGGCAAAGCAGCCGCCCGGCCAGCGAAGCACCGGCACATGAATCTGCCGGAACGCCTCGATGACATCCCTGCGGATGCCGCGGATATTCGGGATTTCGGAGTCATCGCCGACATAAATTCCGTCGTAGATACACCGTCCGAGATGTTCGGAAAAATGGCCGTATAGCTCCGGCCAAATCCGCGCAGAACGGTCAGCGGCATTGATGAGCATGGGAATCTGTTTCATCGCGCACCTCCTGTTTTCTGTATTATATCATACCGCAGAGGCCGTGTCAATTATCAAAAATGCGCACTGCCTGTTCAAAAGCAATGCGCATAAATTGCGAAGTTGTATGTTCCGATTCTGATAAAATGTATCATCATTCCGCTTCAGAAAGCACCGCCTGATAGAGTGTCCGCTTCGGGAATCCGGTTTCAGCAGCGATTTCGCGGCAGACATCCGCCGCACGCTCGCCCGCAGAAATGCGGAGCTTCGCCGCTCTGACCGCCGATTCCAGCGAGGGCGTCTCCGCCGCGGCATCCTGCGGCGCGCCGGCGATCACCAGCACAAACTCCCCCCGCGGCGCATTCTGCGTATAGTACGAAAGCGCCTCAGCAAGCGTCGTTTTCTGCACTTCCTCATGGATTTTCGTCAGCTCGCGGCAGAGCGTCACCGAACGGTCGCCGAAGGCCTCCAGCATATCCCGCAGCGTATTGAGGAGCTTGTGCGGCGCCTCGTAAAAGACCATCGTGCGCACGTCCCGCCGCAGGGATTCCAGATGCGCGTGACGCTGCTTTTTGTTGACCGAGAGAAATCCCTCAAAGCAGAAGCGTCCGGTATCCTGTCCGGACACGGCAAGCGCGGAAATCACGGCACTCGGCCCCGGAATCACCCGCACGGGAATCTGCTCCCGCATCGCCCGCTGCACCAGCAGCGCACCCGGATCGGAGATACACGGCATACCGGCATCCGTGACGACCGCGCAGCTCTGCCCGTCGCACAGCCGTTCCGCAATCCGTGATATGACGGCCTCAGGACTGTGTTCGTGATAGCTGACAAGCGGCGTGTGCAGATCAAAATGCGTCAGCAGACCTCTGGTCACGCGGGTATCCTCCGCCGCGATGAAATCGACGCTGCCAAGGATTTCAAGCTGCCGGCCTGTGATGTCGCCGAGATTGCCGATCGGCGTGCCGACCACATAGAGTGTTCCGCTCATGACTTCTTCTCCCCATAATGACAAATTTGTGCAGCTTCGTCCGTCATGCCCGCGCCGGAGCGCATATAAAGCGCCGGTTCGACACGGAGAAACGGCTTTGCGCCCCTGACACCCTCCAGCAGGAACAGCCACGGCGCGGATTCCGGCGTCTTGCTGACAAAGCGCAGGCGTTTGGGCTCGATGCCGCAGCCCCGCATCGCCGTCATGACATCGGTCAGGCGTTCCGGCCGGCAGCAAAGGCAGAATCTGCCGTGAAATTTCAGCAGCTTCGATGCTGCCGCACAGACATCCGCTATGCTGCACGCCGTCTCATGCCGGGCAATCCGGTCTGACGCCGCATCGGAGAGAAATCCCGCGTTTTCGGCGAAATACGGCGGATTACAGGTCACAAGATCGAGTGTGCCGAACGGGGCTTCCGGCCAGAGGTCACGCAGATCCGCACAGACCGGCTGAATTGCCGGAACCGGATCACAGTGCGACAGCGCAGTCTGAAGCTGAATGACCGCGTCCGGCTGGATGTCCACTGCAAAAATCTCCTGTGGCGGACGGTGCCGCTGCATCAGGAGCGGGATGATCCCACAGCCGGTGCCGAGATCACAGACGCGGTCTTTCGACTTATAGCGGCAGAATCCCGTCAGCAGAAAGGCATCGGACCCAAAGCTGTGTGCCTGACTGCGGCAGACAACCAGTCCGGGCTTCAGCACCTCAAATTCCATGTTCTCCTCCGTTTGCAGTCACAGCCGCCGGATGAATGCGGTCTTTTCGTGACGGTCAAAGCCTGCCTGCTCGTAAAAATGCAGCGTACCCTCGTCCTTCGCGCCGGTCATCAGCATGATTTTATAGCAGCCTGCCTGCCGGGCCAGCTCCGTCGCGGCAGCAAGACAGGCGGTTGCCAGTCCGCGCCTGCGAAAGGCTGCATCCGTGACGACATTTTCAATCAGCGCATACGGCCGCTGTCCGTTCGTCAGGTTCGGCACGATCACGGTGACACAGGACGCAGCCGGTGTCCCGTCCGATTCCGCAATCAGGACATGGTGATGCGGGTCGCGCAGAATCTCCTCCCAGACGGACAGAATCCGGCTGTCCGGCTCCGGCAGCGGATTGTCGTGCAGATGTGTATACAGCGAAAGCAGCGTCCGCAGATCCTGCTGCACCGCTTCCCGGACGGCAATCATGTCGCCGCCTCGCCGCGCAGCTCTTTGGATGCAACGGCATTGAGCGTCTCGTCGGCAGTAATTCCGGCAAGATAATTATAGTATCCCTGCGCCGCAATCATGGCGGCATTGTCGCCGCAGAGTGCGAGCGGCGGCATACAGAGCGTGAAGCCGCGCTTTTCACAGGCGGCAAGCAGCGTGTTTCTCACGCCGGAATTTGCGGATACGCCGCCCGAAAGAGCAATCTGACGGTATCCGAGCGCCTCCGCCGCCGCAACGGTCTTATCCGTGACGACCTGCGCGATCTCGTGTTGAAGCGCTGCCGCCAGATCATCTGTATTGACCGGTTCTCCGCGCTGCTCCGCCGTGTGCAGCAGATTCACGATGTAGGTTTTCAGTCCCGAAAAACTGAAATCGTAGGGACTGCCCTCCATTTTCGTTTTCGGGAGCCGAAACGCGCCGGCATTGCCGCGCTGTGCTGCCTGATCGACATGAACACCGCCCGGATACGGGAATCCCATTGCCCGCGCACACTTGTCAAAGCACTCGCCTGCCGCGTCGTCACGGGTTTTGCCGACGGTCCGGAAGGTCGTATAATCCAGCACCTCCGCAATCCGCGTGTGGCCGCCGCTGACGATGATGCCGAGATAGGGCGGCTTCAGCTCCGGATGCGCAAGATAATTTGCGGCGGCGTGTCCCTCGGTATGGTGAACCGGAATCAGCGGTTTGCCGGACATCATCGCAAGACCCTTTGCAAAGCTCACGCCGACCAGCAGCGCCCCGATCAGGCCGGGCGCATAGGTCACTGCAATGCCGTCGATTTCATCGAGTGTCAGGCCGGCTTCGTCCAGCGCCTGCCGCACAACCGGCAGGATATTTTCACAGTGCCGGCGCGATGCCAGCTCCGGAACCACGCCGCCGTATTTCATATGCTCCGATGCCTGCGACGCAATCACATTGGAGAGAATGCGCCGGCCGTCCTCGACAACCGCTGCCGCCGTTTCATCGCAGGAGCTTTCAATTCCCAGAATCAGCATTGTTTGGTTCCTCCGTCTGTTTTGCCAGCGCCTCCAGCATATGAAACCGCTCCGGCTTGCCGTTTGTCGCGGGGTCATCCATTGCCAGATTGCGTTTATAAGTCACGCCGCCCCAGCCGTCTACATTCCCGCGGCGCATCGCACCGAACACCCGCGCCTTGAAGCCGGGCTTCGCCTTTTCCTGCTGATAGATAAACTGCTTCATGTCCTCGCGTGTCGTATGTCCGTCCACCGGACAGCGCGACTTGACGATCTCCGGCACGACTGCTTTTGCAGCCCGTCGGATATCCTGTTCCGGTGCAAAGCAGAGCGGGCGGATCAGAGTCAGATCCTTGCGCGCCAGATAGGATTTCGGCGCAAAGCATCCGAGCCGCCCTTCGATAAACAGGTTCATCAGGAAGGTCTCCACCGCGTCGTCAAAATGATGCCCCAGCGCCAGCTTATTGCAGCCGAGCGCCTTGGCGTTGTCATGCAGGGCGCCGCGGCGCAGCTTGGCACAGAGCGAGCAGGGGTGGCGCTCCTTCCGGTGATCGAACACGATTTCACCGATCCGCGTCGGGATCAGATGATACGGGACGCCGAGCGAGGCACAGTATTCCGCAACCGGCGTATAGTCCGTCGGGACACCGCCGAACTGCGGGTCGAGCGTGATGCCGACCACGGAATAATCAATCAGGCCAAAGCGCTGAAATCCGTGCAGCGCCGTCAGCAGCACAAGACTGTCCTTGCCGCCGGAAATCCCGACCGCAATGCGGTCCCCGTTTTCGATCAGGCCGTATTCCTGCACCGCACGGCGCAGATATCCCAAAATCTTCTGCATATCGAACCATCCAATCCACAGAACGGAAAAAACGGGACGCGGAGCAGTCCGTATCCCGTTTCTGACCGTGTTTCACTGCGCAGAATTACTCGTCTGCCGCATCCTTGACCGCGTCGGCAACATCTTCTGCCGCATCCTTCACTGCATCGACAACCTTCTCCGCAGCATCCTCTGCTGCGTCGGCTGCTTCCTCAGCCTTTTCTGCAACATCGTCACAGACGCCGCAGACTGCGCAGTCTTCCTCTGCACAGCAGTCATCGTCGTCATCAAAATCATCGGAATCGTAGCGGAGCGCAGCCTCATCCTGATTGCGCTTCCAAATGGCGACCGCCAGCGCCGTACCGGCTGCTGCGACTGCAAACAATGCGAGTGCTGTAAGCTTTTTCATAATAATTCCTCTTTCTCCGCATGGCGATTCTGAATCGGCAGAGCCGACTGACCGCTGCCCAAGCGGAAACAACGGTCGCTACACCTGTATTATACCACAATCGGACAAATATTTCAAGCGTTTTTGAGATTTTTCAAAAAATTGTCACGCGCGGCTCAGTCCGCCTGAATCAGATGGGTCTGCGGGGTGTAAGCAGCGGTGTCCAGCGCATATGCGCCGCCGCCGAGCGGGGTCATGCCCATCCGGTCGTAGAAGTCGGCGACCATCGCATTTTTCGCAGGTGGGAGATACTCTGCGGTCAGCCGCTGATAGCCGTTTTCTGCCGCAATTTTCACGATTTCGTTGAAGAGACAGGACTCGACGCCGCGCCGGAGCACACGGCAGCTCATCAGTCATGTGTCGATGAACAGCGCATCCTCCTGCTTTTTCAGAATGACCAGACTGATTAAGCCGTACTCGCCGAACCGGTCGGTCAGCGTCATGTAGCGCGTGATATAGTCATCTGACGCGGCAATCTCCGAGATTTCCGCCTCTGAATAACGGACCGTGCGCAGATTGAACTGATTGGAGCGCTGTGTGAGCTGCGCAATCCGCGGTGCGTGGAACGAATCAAAGGGCAGAATCTCCGCCTGCATATGCAGAGAGCGCAGATACTCGTCATAATCGACAAAGCGCTCCTGTGCAGCGGTTCGGCTTGCCTCCGCCTGATACTGTGCGGTGCGCGCCGCGTCCTCCCCCGAAAAGCTCACCGCCTCAAACAGGTGGAGTGATTCAAGATATGCCGGCACCAGCGCAGGATCGTCCGGCAGGTCGGGCACGGTCACCTGCGGCAGCATTTCGCGGACAATGCCGCGCTCAAAAGGATTGTCGTCCAGAAAGACAAAGCTGTCGAGGCCGAGATTCAGAATCTGCTGGATCCGGCGGATGTTGTCCGCCTTGTTCTCCCAGTTTGCGACAAACACCGCGATATCTTCGAGACGAAGCACCATTTCCGGATGCCGTTCAAACGGTTCCTTTGCGACGGCCTCGTCATTCTTGCTGCAAACCGCCAGCAGAATACCGCGCCGGCGCAGCTCCAGCAGCCAGCGCTGCAGTGCCGTAAACGCCGGACCGTCCCCCAGATCGCCCAGCCGGATGCCGTCCATGCCGTCGTCGCCGATGACGCCGCCCCAGAGGGTATTGTCCAGATCGCAGATCACACACTTCCTGATGCTGCCGGACAGTGCCGTCACGATGTCGAGCACCGCCGCGGCAGCCGCAGGGAGCGCATCGGTCGTCATCGCCATTTTGGCAAGATACCAGTTCCGCGAATCGAAAAACACCGATGCACCGAGCTTTGTCTGCACGGTCGAGAGCGCTGCGGGATAGACATACGGATGCCCCGCCGCCATGGCCTCGCCGAGCATCGCGTTCAGGCGTCTGAGCTGATAGCCGAATGACACCGGCGTCCGGATTGCGTAGCTGCCGAACACCGCATCACCGGTATCCGGAAAGTCAAACATGATGATCTTCGCGCCGCAGTGCGAATGCGCAGTCTCCCAGAGCTGGACAAATCTGGACAGCTCCCGTGCCGCGAAGTCCGGACGGTCGGCGGGCGGAACCGCACAGAAGCGCTGCCGCAGCTTCTCCGTGCAGGCAAACATCAGGATATAGTCCGGGCGAAAGCGGTAAAGCTCCGACTCCGGGTCGAGAAGCTGTGCTTCCATCTGATCGTAATCGGCGTCGTAGACACGGAGCTTCCAGCCCCTGCGGACGGATTCGCCGCGGATGGCCGCAGCAAGCTGCTGGGTCGCACTGTCTCCGAGTATGGCGAGGGACTGCTTTTCGCCGCCCGTTTCCTTTGCGAGGCGGCGAAGCGTCTGATAACTGACTGTTTCCATTTTTATCTGATCCTTCCTTTTTGTTCTGTTTGGCTGAAGCAGCCCCCGACAGAGATCGGGGGCATGACAGTCTCATCGTGTTTACTGGGCAGAAGCGCTGTATAAGCCCTTATCGCCGCCGATCTCGATCAGCGCCTTGGCAATCGCCTCCGCATACTGATCCAGCTTGGTGTCAAAGAGCGTGTTGTCAGTCGCGGAATTCATGAAGCCCATTTCCACAAGGCAGCTCGGCATCGTGGTATTCCGGTTGACATAGTAATTGTTGCCGACGGTCTCTCTGGACGAGCCTCTGAAGCCCTGCTTGACGCCGCGGCTGTTGGACACGCCGACCAGGTCGAGCTGCTCCTTGATATATCCGCCCAGACGCTTGTCCATTTCATTGTCCTTGGAAGAGTTGTTGACCCAGATCTCAACGCCCTCACCTTCCTCTGCGCTGTTCCGGTGCAGGGAGACGAAAAAGTCGGCGTTCGCGCTGTTGGCAATGCGGCAGCGTTCTTCCAGCTCGACAAAGACATCGGACTCCCGCGTCAGCAGCACCCTGACATGGGGATATTTGAGCAGCGCATCCCGCACAGCCAGCGCAAGACGAAGATTGTCGTCCTTCTCCTTCCGACCGATCGCCGTATTGACGGCACCGTCGTCATTGCCGCCGTGTCCGGGGTCAATCACAACCGTATATTCGTGTATCTCGGTGTTCAGCGCGGGGACTGCCTGTGAATCCGCAGTTGTCTGAAGCGGAATGGTCGGCTTGTTTTCCAGCGTCTGAATCACGAGACTGCTGTCCTCAGACGGCTCCCGATCCTTGCAGCAGACGCAGAGCAGCAGAATCAGCAGCAGCACGGGACCGAAGACCATGAAAACACGGTCCCAGCGGATATGTCTTTTTCGAGCCATTTTCTTTCTCCTGTTGATGAATCTTCCGGTCATATGACCATACATCGTATAGTATATCATAAAATGTCGAAAAATGCAAGTCCTCCGGTTACAGAGGAAACCTTTGACGGAAATGAAAAAAGTGCTTGA
>JAFPQL010000162.1 GCA_017414145.1 Oscillospiraceae bacterium
ATGCTGCGCGGACACGCCGAATTTCTTCTTGATGCCGCCCTTTGCAGTATATTTTTCGGTCAGGATCTCAAACTGTCCGACGACCTGATTCGCATATTGCAGGAATTCCGCGCCGTCATTCGTGACGGTCACGCCGCGGCCGCTGCGGTTGAAGATCCGGATGCCGGTCTCCTTTTCGAGCTCCTGTACGGATGCCGTCAGCGAGGGCTGCGAAACATAGAGCAGCTCCGCCGCCTTGTTCATGGAGCCGGTTTCCGCGATCGTCAGAACATATCTCAGCTGTTGTATCGTCATTTCTCCACCTCATTGTCGGCAGGGCCGACAGCCGTTGTGCTAAAGGCACGGTCGCGCTCACAGGCTGAATTTCACAAACACACGCCGCTGTTCGCGGCTTTTGCGCAGTGACTTGGTTCATTATCCGGAGCGCCGTCCAAAGTTTTTGGTCGAGCTTTTTTCAAAAAGCTCGCGGGTTCTTAGGGCAGAGCCCTAAGTCGCCGCCCGCAGGCGGCGAAACTCCCCCGCATAAGGAGAGCTCGGCGGGCTTGGGGACCTGCGATAGAGGTCCCCATTCCAAAATAGCATCCGCGAAGCGGATACCTTATTCTACAGAAACCGGCGCTGCCAGTGAAATACATGGCGGCGCCGGTGCTTTGTATGGTTCATTGGAGCGAAGTCCGATTGTGACTTGTTTTCGCCTGTGGCGGGCTTTAGGAGTTGGCCGCGGGCACTGCCCGCCCGCCTGCCGGTTTACGGCTTTTTCGGCAGTGCGTCCAGATCAATCACACCCGCCAGATACTCCAGAATCGCCACGATGTCTTCCGTCGTCAGCAGATCGCTCGTCGCATCGTAGCAGTTTGCATTGCGCTTGCCGTCTGCCGTGACCGTCACGCTGTCCTCTGCACAGTAACGCGCCAGCAGAATCGCATCCGCAACCTGCACCTTGCCGTTGCAGTCCACATCACCGTACATCAGTTCGCCCGGCTCGTCCGAGATCACCGAAGAAGTCGTGGTCGTCGTCTCAGAGGTCGTGGTCTGGCTTTCCTTGGAAGGCGTGGTGTACGGATCCGGCTCCGTGCCGTCCGGCTCAATGCCCCAGACCAGCTTGCCGTCCACATACATCGTGATGTGCTTGTTCAGCGCCTTATCGGATTTCAGGCTGTCCGTCGCGGTCAGTCCCTCGTAGGACGGGTCGTTCGTCGGATCCCACTTGACACCCGACGCATCCGGAATCGAAATGCGGAACTGCACCTCGTCACGGTGCTCGGACTGTCCGATCGGGCAGATCGCTCTGCCGTCCTCAAATGTAATCAGCGCATAGTAAATGGTATCGCTGTACTTGTGCGGGCCGGTGACCGTCGCGTGACCCGCCTTGCCCGCGTCATACTGCTGCGCCTTGCCCTCGACCGTCACATCGCTGATCGAAAGGCCTGCCGCAGTCAGCTCGGAAATGTCGAAATAATAGCGGTACTCGATGTCCTTTGCCACTCTCGCCGGCCATGCGGTGTGGTTCATCGCCCACGCCTTGACCTCGGTGTAGCTGTTGCCGGAGCCGTTCAGCACGGCAGCGATTTCCCATTCGTCCCACTTCGGCGTCTCAACGGGCGGGAAGTCTGCGAGCTTCGTGCCGCCGTTTTCGTCGATCATCGCGCAGAGGCAGGCGGTGTAACCGGCATTGTAGTCGATTGCAACCTCACTGTACTCATAGTTGCTGACACCGATCTGCGTCGAATCATAGTTGCCGGATTTGTCCGGGCCGCCGATCAGTGCGCCGTAGAGCGTGTGCGCATACTCAGTCTGCCAGCCCTCGGCACCGCCGGAGGCCTTTCCGAGCTCGTTCCAGTGGTCGTCGTGGACGCCCGATGCGGTTCTGTGGTGGATCGCCTTCGGGTTCTTGTCGCCCATGCCGAGCACATAGCTCATCTTCATCTTATTGTCGCCGAAGCAGTAGTTCATCTGGCTGTCTGCCCATGTATTATACTTCGAGACCTTTGCGGCATCGCCCTTGAAAATCGTGTCGCAGGCGAGCTTTGCCACAAATGCGGTATTCGTCGCGTGGCGCAGGCAGCCCCAGTTGGTCAGGTAGGAGAGGCCGTCCGATGTGATATTGCCCTCAAACGGCTTTAAGTCGCTCGAACCGCCCATCCAGTAGCGGATGTGCTTGTCGATGTGGTTGATCCACTTCTCGTCGCCGGTGATCTGCGCGTAGAGCAGTGCAGCACCCTGCGTCGTGTCGTCCCAGCAGAGACCCCATGTGTACTTCCAGTCGGAGGACTGGTTTTCCTTCGGGAAATTCGGGACATAGTCCTTTTCAATCTTGTCGAGGTAGGATTTGTCGCCGGTCGCCTTATAAAGCCAGCAGGCGGCGAACATACAGTCGTCAATCCACGAGGAGGTCGGATACATGGAGCCCATGCCGCCGACTGCCTTCGTGTCGCGGATCTTGTCCGCGCCCTCAAAGAGATCCTTCGCGTGCTTCAGATAGTTTTCATCCTTGAAAATGATGTAGCCTTCCGCGAGCGCCGCCGCGGAGAGTGCCGCCACGGACGCATTCTTGATCGTGTCGGACGGGCGCGCCCAGTTGCCGGTATCGCGGTGATGCCGGCGGAGATAGACCTCAGCGGAGCACCAGATGTTGTGGTCGGTCGCGCCGCCGGTGAAGTCGCCGACCGTGCCGATCATCGAGCCGCCGCCCTTGTCGCAGGCGAGGACATAGTCCATGCCCCACTTGATGTTGTTCCGGTACTCGGTATCAAGGCCTGCTTTCTTGACCGCGTCCGCATACTCAATGTAACCCCAGGCCATGACGGCGGCGGAGTAGGCATTCGTCAGCGTGAACTTGAAGTGGTCGCCGGCGTCGAACCAGCCGCCCGGCACCGGATCGGTGTCCTTGCCGCTTTCATCGACCATGGAATCGGCTCTCCACGAAACCTGATTCCAGTCCGGCAGCACACCGGACTGCTGCACCTCGTAAAAGAAGAACGACTTTTGCAGCGCTTCGGCATAGTTGTACTTGCCGGCTGCTGCGGCAGGGACAGACAGCGCCGAGAACGGCACGGCGGTTCCCGTCAGCACGGCCGCGGAAAGCATTGCGGCGAGCTTTTTGGATTTCATACGAAATTCCCCCTCTCAAAAATTCGCGGATCTGTCTGCGCGGATTCTCTCCCGAACACGAGTTCCGCTCCCGCACAGACTTCCAATTTAATCATACTGCATTTTTTGCGGTTTGTCAAGCGGTTTTCCCGAAAAATGCGGATTCTCCCCGCTGACCGCGGTGCGGCACGGGATAAATGCGGCTGCACCGCAAGCCCGATTGCGTGAAACGGGTTTGCGATACAGCCTCATTCCAAAAAAATTGACAGGCGGCAGTTACGCGATTTTGTTTCTTCGCGTGCGCATTTTCTGACAGCAGTTTCCCCCCAAGCGGCATTCCGGCATGGCCTGCTGTGTGTTCAGATCTGCGGTGTTTCTGCCGCCTGCGGATTGGGCGGTTCCGGGTGCGGGGACGCGCTGTCCCCTGCTGCCGGTGCGGACTGCTCCTCCCGGATGTCCGGATGCAGGCTGTCTGCACGCTGCGTCTCCGGAGCAGGCGTTTCGTCATGCTGCGCGGCGGTTTCGGTATCCTGCTGCGCGGCAGGTTCGGTGTGCTGATCGGCGGGCTCGGTGTGCTGCACGGCAGGCTCAGTACGCTCTGCACCGGCTGTCTCCGCAAAGACCGGCGGCGCGGGCGGGCCGGCAGGCTCCGGCTGCGCATTCGGCGGGAGCGGACCCTCCGGGCTGTCTGCGTTCTTCGGGTCGGGGCCGGCGGGCTGCAGTGCCGCGGCGGTCGTAACGGTCATGTGACCGGCAGGCGCCGTCGGGCGGGTTCCGGTCTCCGGCTGATGCCGCGTGACAGGTCCCTGCGGCTGACTCTGCTTTGCAGGCGCCGTCACGGCAGGCGGATCCGGCGGCTGCGGCCTTGTATGTTCAGCCTCAGCAGGTCCGTCAACCTGCTGACCGCGCTCCGATGACCCGGCTGCGGGCTGATGCACCGGCTGCCGGCCGTCGGCGGTCTGCTCTGTCTCCGATCCGGCGGGATCCTCGACTTCCGCGGGGGGAACCGCAATTCCCTCCTGCACGCTGACCTGCACATTGAGCTTCGGCACTTCCGATTCCAGACCGGTTTTATATTCTTCAAATTTGCGGTTGTCGTCCGAGTCGATATAGATGCTGACAGTCTCGCCCTCAGCCAGATAACCCTGTTCGCGCTGCATGGCGAGCAATTCGCTGACAACCTGCAGCATATCCTTCTTATCGGGGCGGTAATCCTCCAGCATCGCCTGCCCGTTCTCCGTGCTGCTGCTGATGCGGATGACCTCGCCGTCGCGGTTGAGCTGCATCTCAAACTCCAGCTCCGAGCAGATCCGGACGCTGGATTTTGCCTTTTGTCTTGCGAAATACGCGTGCAGACCCGCGCCGGAGAGCAGCAGCAGACAGGCGGCTGCCGCGGCGATGCGGATGACTGTGCCGCGCCGGCTGCGCGGTGCCTCCGCATCCTCCTGCATCAGGACGGGCGCCGTCACGGTCTGACCGACAGTATAATGCAGATTCGCCGCCCGGACAAAGCGTGAGGCCTCATCCATCAGGACCGCGTAGGCTGCATGACATTCCATGACCAGATATTTCACGGCTGATCCCCCTTTCTCAGCACCTGCATGATATGCCCGCGCAGAATCTCATAGCCGTTCGTGCAGATGAGCAGCACGGCGACCAGATACTGCCGGTGCCGTTCGAGCGTTTTGCGCTCCACCTCGGCGCCGTCGGCGAGCTTTTGCAGCGGAACCCGCTTGGTTCGCAGAAATTCCTCCAGCAGAGCCGGATTTCTGCGTGCATACCAGACCGCCCGCTGACAGATTTCCAGCGTGCGCTGCTGCTTCGGCGAGTTTTCGCTGATGTCCGGCAGAGAGACGCCGAACTGCTGCATCTGTGCCGACAGCTCTTCGATCTCCTGCTTGGTTGCGTCCCGCATTTCCATTTCCGCATAGGCATCTGCCGTATCGGGCAGCGTGTCCATGAGCGGCTGCTGACCGTCCTCGGCGGCGTAGAGTGAGATCTGCCCGCGGCTGCGCTTTTCCTTGCGGTAATAGTCAATCAGCCTGCTTTTGATCTGCACCGAGGCAAACTTCAGGAATGATCCGCGCAGTCCGGAATAACTGCGGATGGATTCATAAAACGCGAACATCGCAATGCTCAGTTCATCGTCGCCGTCGTCCGGCTGCCGCTTCAGAAATCTCGCTGTCTCAGCGCGGATGAACGGCATATAGTCTGCGATCAAAGCGTCGGCCGCCTGGCTGCTGTGCTTTGCCTCGCTGACGCGGACAGGCAGACGCTGCGCATCAGAATCCATATATATCACCCCCTAATCATAGTCTACGGAGCAGATTTCCGGAAACCGGGGTCGCACAAAAATTTTTTTCGGACACCGAAAGGGGAAATTTTTTAGCCTGACCATATGATAGCATGATTCCGCCCTCGTGTCAATAGATGAAATGCGGAAAATCGCGTAGATATTGCTGTTTTTTACAGCAAAGGTTCCTCTTTTGTCAGTCGGTTCCGCAGAAAAAGTGTACTTTTTTCAGATTTTGCGAAAATCAGATCAAAAAAAGCGAATCTGATCGGCGCAAATCTCTTGACAAGAATCGTCGGAAGCGGTATAATATTAGCAGTATCTGCCGATACGAATTCAACAGAAAAGGGGAGCGGGAATATGAGCGAAA
>JAFPQL010000163.1 GCA_017414145.1 Oscillospiraceae bacterium
ATATGAAAGCAACGGGGTCAGAAACGGTTGTGCCGGCTTTCTCCCGTCTGATGCGGGAATTCGGAGACAGGCAGACTGTCCGGCGTGCTTCCGTTCATGCCAGCGCGGGCTCCCCGCCCGCATTCAATCCTCAAAGTACACCTTGTACCAGACAAGGAACATATATACGGTCCAGATCTTGCGGGAGTTGTCCGCCTTGCCCTTTTTGTGGTCGTCCAGCAGCTTTACGAGCTGTTCCGTATGGAAGAACTGTTCGGCTGCCGGCGAGGTAAAGGCCTGCTTTACGGTTTCGCTGCATTTTTCCTCTTTGAGCCAGACGCGGATCGGGACCGGGAAGCCGAGCTTTTTCTTCGCGGCGGTGTCCGCGGTCTCCTTCGGGGTGTCGCGCTTGGCGGCAAGGCGCATCGCGTATTTCGTCACATAGGGCGTGTCGGGGTCTGTCTCGACCCTGCGCGTCACGCGGTAGCGGCGCGGAATGCGTCCGGCGAGCGCCGCGATCTCCCTGTCGAGGAACGGCACGCGCAGCTCCAGCGAGTGCGCCATGCTCATCTTGTCCGCCTTGAGCAGAATGTCCCCCGCCATCCAGAGGTGGATGTCGAGATACTGCATCTTCGTGACGGGATCGGCGCCCTGTACGCGGTCGTAGAAGGGTCTGGTGACGGCGGTCGGGTCCGGTGCGCCGGTGGACTGCTTCAGCAGCTTTTTGCGCTCGGCGGGCGTGAACATATACGCATTGCCGATGAAGCGCTTTTCGAGCGGCGTCCCCTTTCTCACGAGGAAATTCAGACCGCGCTTTGCGGGGAGACGGGATGCCGCCCCCGCAATCACCCGCCGGAGACCGAAGGGCAGCTTTTCATAGTCCGAGGAATCGGGCTCGCTGTAGACATTGTAGCCGCCGAACAGCTCGTCGGCACCCTCTCCGGAAAGCACGACCTTGACCTGCTGTGCCGCCAGCTTGCAGACAAACCACAGCGCGATGCAGGACGGGTCCGCCAGCGGCTCGTCCATCTGATACTGCACCTTCGGCAGCGCGTCCCAGTATTCCGCCTGCGAGATGACATGGCTGTAGTTTTCCTTTGCAATCGCGTGGGAGAACCGCTTTGCCCAGCCGATTTCGTTGTATTTCTCGTCGGTGCCGAAGCCGACGGTGAAGGTCTTGTCCACATCCGCGACGGCGGCGACATAGCTTGAATCGACGCCGGACGAGAGGAAGCTCCCGACCTCGACATCGGCGATTTTATGGGCGCTGACGGAATCGCGGAAGGTGTCGGAGATCTCGCGGACCCAGTCGCCCAGCAGCGGCTGCTCGTCCGCCTCAAATTTCATATCCCACCAGCGCGTGACGGTCAGCCTGCCGTTTTCATAAACGAGGTAATGTGCAGGCAGGAGCTTTTTGACGCCTTTGAAGAAGCAGTTTTCGGTCGGGGAATACTGAAAGGTCAGATACTGCTCCAGAACGGCGGTGTCCAGCTCCTTTCTGAAGTCCGGATGCGGCAGAAACGCCTTGATTTCGCTGCCGAAGAGCAGTGTGCCGTTCATCTGCGCGTAGTAAAAGGGCTTGATGCCGAAGTAATCGCGGGCGGCAAAGAGCTTTTTCGCCCGTTTGTCCCAGATGACGAAGGCAAACATTCCGCGGAGCCGCGGCAGGAGCTGTTCGCCGTATTCCTCATAGCCGTGGAGCAGCACCTCGGAGTCTGTCTCTGTGCGGAAGGTATGCCCCGCGGCGGTCAGCTCGTCCCGCAGACCGCGGTAATTGTAAATCTCGCCGTTGAACACCAGCACAAGCGACTGATCCTCGTTGAACATCGGCTGCGTACCCTGTTCGCTCAGGTCGATGATCGAAAGGCGCCGGTGTCCCAGTGCAATGTCATCATCCAGATAGCTGCCGTCCGCGTCCGGCCCGCGGTGACGGATCCGCTCCGCCATTTCCGAGAGAATGCGCTCCGCGCCGTCCGGATGTCCGGTAAATCCTACAAATCCGCACATACTGTGCCGCCTCCTAAAGTACCCGCCCCAGCGGTCAGATTCATCTGCACATACATATTCATTATACTACTTTTCCGCGCCGATTGCAAGAGCCGGAACGGGCGGAAGTGCGGTAATTTTCCGGTTTCGGGAAATTTTTGCGGAGATACATGATTTTGCGGCGTCCGGGCAGACTATTTTGGACAGACCGCTGTCAGGGCGCGTCGGAAAGAGAGGGATACTGCTTTGAGAAAGTCGCAGGAAACAAAAGGGGGCTGCCTGCCGGACCCCGCCGCATACCGCCGCATGGTCTCTGCCGCCTCGGTCGGGAGCCGCACAGCCGTCAACGCCCCGAAGGCCTTTCTGACCGGCGGGGGCATCTGTGCCGCCGGAGAGGTGCTGCGGGAGCTGCTGCTCCGCACCGGACTGCCCGTTCAGGACGCGGCGGCGTGGACCTCGGTGATTCTGGTCTTTTTGTCGGCACTGGCGACCGGGCTCGGTCTCTATGAAAAGCTCGCAAAGCACGGCGGCGCGGGGACGCTCGTACCGGTCACGGGCTTTGCAAACGCGGTTGCGGCTGCGGCAGTCGAGGCGAAAACAGAGGGCGCCGTCACCGGCATCGGCACAAAGATCTTCACGATCGCGGGGCCGGTCATCCTCTACGGCACCGCCGCGTCTGCCGTTTACGGCCTGCTGTACCTGCTCTGCGGGGGCGGGCGCTGAAAAAATTTGCGCGGAGTAGTGACAAATCCGGAAAACTGTGCTATAATAGAGCAGAAGGACTCCGAAAGGACTGCCGTAAAAACGAAAGGATGACGCATATGGCAAATACAAAGGAATCAAAACACGGCGGAATGTCACTGCCGGTCTTTCTGCTGGTGCTGATTGCGCTGGCGGGCATCGCGGCGGGTGTCTGGCTGGTTCTCAAGAAGAAGGCAGACGCCGGAAAGAATGAAAAATACACCTTCACCATGCAGGTCGGCGACCAGAAGACGCTGGAAGCCATGCTGGAGCACGACTATACCTGCGCCAGCTCCGCGGAGGGTGTGGTCTATATCGAGCCCGGCACCAATCTGCTGCTGGCAAAGGCCGCGGGCGAAGCGACGGTCGTTGCGAAGGACAGCGTGACCGGTGCGAGCGAAACCTTTGTCGTGACGGTCGTGGACAATCCCAATCACCCCGGCGCAACCGTCGCGCACAGCATCACCACGGAGGTGACGACCACGGCAACCGAAACAACCCGGACGGAGACAACGACCGTTCCCGCGGGCGTGGTGTCCGGCATTTCCCTCTCGTACTACACCGCAAATGTCAAGGTCGGTGAGGTGCATCCCTACGCGGTTGTCACGATGACGCCGGCGGACGCGACCGACAAGAGCGAGAACTGGACGACCAGCGACGCGAAAATCGCAACCGTTGACAAGGCGGGACGCATCACGGGCGTCGGCGCAGGACAGTGCATCATCCGCGTCACATCGGTCAGCAATCCGTATATTTTCGCGGAAATTGAAGTGAATGTCGTGGACGCAAGCGCCTCCTCCGCGACGGAGACGACCGCGACGAGCAGCACGACCGCTTCGGAGAGCACATCGGCATCGGGTTCCTCTGCGGACGGCGGCCAGAGCGGCACGACGGCATCGGGTACGGCAGCCGGACAGAATCTGCCGAAGCCGGTGATTGAGGTCAAAAACGGCGTCACTTATGTCAACGGCATTCTGATTGCGAACAAGACCTACGCACTGCCGGCAAGCTACAATCCGGGCGTAGACAGGACAGCACAGGCGGCATTCAATGAGATGCAGGCCGCGGCGGCAAAGGAGGGCAGAAGCCTCCAGATCTGCTCCGGATTCCGCAGCTACACCACGCAGAAGGCGCTGTATGAGCGCTATACGAAGCGTGACGGCAAGGCGGCGGCGGACCGCTACTCCGCAAGACCGGGACATTCCGAGCATCAGACGGGGCTGGCGTTTGACATCAACCGTGCGAGCGACGAGTTCACCAAGACAAAGGAAGCAAAGTGGCTGGCAGAGAACTGCTGGAAGTACGGCTTTATCATCCGCTACCCGGAGGGCAAGGAGAACATCACGGGATATATGTACGAATCGTGGCATGTGCGGTATCTGGGAAAGGATCTGGCGAAGAAGGTCTACGACAGCGGCCTGACGCTGGAGGAATATCTCGGCATTACATCGCAGTACGCGAACTGATCTCCGCGCGGGCATTGCCTGCTGTCATTGACCGACAGTCCCCCGCAGGCGAAAACACGGCAGGATTTCGCCGTAACAGCACCATACAAAAGCACCGGCGCTGCCCTAGACAATATGGCGGCGCCG
>JAFPQL010000164.1 GCA_017414145.1 Oscillospiraceae bacterium
ATGTCCTCTGCCGAACAGAAAGTACAGCCTCCGAGCTTGCGCCGGACAATCGCCAGCACAAGTCCGGTATACTGTCTGAGCAGCGCAGTGCAGCCTTCCTCCGGACGCTCCCGCAGCAGCTTCAGCAGCTCTGCGTCAGTCACTCCGGTCACATCCATCACCTCACCGTCGGTGCTCCCTCATTATTGTATTCGGTAAAAGTCAACCGAACCTCACAGCGGGAGCCCAAAAATTTTTTGTGGTTTACGGGGGATTTGTAAGGCAGTCATTCCGCGGTGATGTCGATGACGACATACTCTGAAATCGTGCCGGTCTTGAACGGAATTGCCCAGCCGGAAATACCGGATGTCACGACAAAATCGGTGCTGCCGCGCCGTTCCGTGCCGTAGACGCGGTCATTCATGCCGGCCAGCAGTCCGATATAGCCCGCCGGGAAGATGTGTCCGCCGTGGGTGTGGCCGGACACCACAAGGTCGATGCCGGCGGCGGCTTCGGCGGCATAGTCATTCGGCTGATGATCGAGGCAGACGGTGTACCGCGTCCTGTCGAGGCTGCCGGTTACCTGCTCAGCCGTCATCCGGGCCGTATAGGATTTGTCCAGCCGTCCGGTGATATTGAGCGTGCTGCCGATGACGGCTGTCTCATCCTCCAGCACAGTCACGCCGTTTCGTTCGAGTGCCGCCTTGACATCGTCGATTGTGAAGCCGCGGGACTTGTAGTAGCCGCGGTCGTGATTGCCGTGGGAATAGAAGACGCCGTAGGTCGTCGGGATGCTGCCCAGCGCCTGTGCCGCACGCTCCATGTCCTCTGCCTTGGAGTCGTCATCGACAAAGTCGCCCGCCAGCAGAACCAGATCGGGCTTTGCCGCCGCGATGCGCTCTGCCTGCTTTGCGAATTTCTCGCCGTCCAGTGTGATGCCGAGGTGTGAATCCGCCAGCAGCACGATGCGCAGGGAGCCGTTTTCCAGCGCCTTGTCCGTGCGGAACTGATAGTGTGTCTCATAGACATGGTGCGCAAAGTACCAGCCGGCGCTTAAGATTCCCGCCGTCAGCAGCAGGGCGCAGATGCCCTCCGGATAGCGCCTGTTCCGCGGCGTTCCGGCGATTTTCCGGACGATCAGGCCGATCAGGTCGCAGAGGATCCAGATGACCATGAGATGAATCAGCACGACGATCACGGTCGGGATGTTGATGACAGCAAAGCCGAACAGCGCGAGAACCGGCAGCGCCGCTGCCAGCCACGAGAGCGCTCTGTGCGACTGACCGAGCCGCTGAAAGGGCACAAACCGGTGAAAGCGCGTCAGCAGGTAAAAAACACTTGCGGCGCCGAGTAAAATCAGTCCGCCGAAAACAATCGCCCAGAACATATAAACTTCCTTTCAGTGCAGCAGGCCGGAAATGCCTTCGCTGCGGAATTTTTCGCGGTATGTGCCGAGCTCGTCCTGAATCAGCCCGTCGATCACGCGCATTCCGAGCAGCTCGACGGGCGCCTGATCGTCTGTCAGCAGATGCCCGCCGCTCTGATACGGGGTCAGACGCTCCGAGACGCTGTTCATCAGCTCTGAGAGCGCCGCATCCGTGAGGACGGCACGGTTTTCGTCAAACCGGCGCAGCATTTCAGGGGAGCTGCCCGCAAAGAGCTCGCGGTTCGTCGTGTACGGCACATCGGCGGTATACACACAGGGGAATACCGCGGCGATGGTGTCGGCAAGCCATGCGTTGATGCCGTTTTCGCTGTCGGATTTCATGTTCATGTTGACGACCATGACGCCGTTTTCCTTCAGATGCTGCTTCACAAGCGTGAAGAATTCGCGGGAGGACATCTGAAAGGGAATCGTGATGTCCTGATAGGCGTCTACCATGATGACATCGTACTGCTTGTCAATGACATTGAGATAGGCGCGGCCGTCGTAGGTCGTGACCGGCACCGACTCCGGCAGGGAGAAGTATTCATGTGCCAGCGCGGTGATCTTTTCGTCAATTTCGACGCCCTCTGCGCGGAGATTGCCGATGCGGTTCCGGCACTGCGTCGCAAAGGTGCCGGTTCCCATGCCGAGCACGAGCAGATCTCTGCCGGTGGGGGGTTCTTCGGTCATCAGCGGGGCTGCCATCGCGTAGTCGTAGTACATTCCGGTCAGCTCGCCGGATTTCACATAGACCGACTGCACGCCGAACAGCACATTCGTTGAGAGCGAGACACGCGCCCCGTCGTCCTTGACCTGTAAATAGTTGTAGACCGATTCGCCCTCATAGGCGAGCTGCTTTTCCCAGAAGGCAAAGCCGAATTGCGTCGAGAGCAGACAGCATCCCGCAAAGAGCAGCGCGGAAATCACGCACGGTACGGCGGATTTCTTCCGGCTGATGAAATAGATCAGCGCGAGCAGCAGCAGGACGCCGGAGAAGATCAGGAAGGTCACTGCCGTACCGACGGCCGGAATCGAGACAAAGGTCGGGACAAAGGTGCCGATGATGCTGCCGATGGTATTGAATGCGCCGAGCGTGCCGACGGTTTTGCCGCTGTCATTCAGATTGCTGACGGTATAGCGGCAGAGCGACGGCGTGACAGTGCCGAGCAGAAAGAGCGGGAACACAAAGACGATCATGCAGGTCGCAAAGGCCGCCCAGATGAGGAAATTCGTGCTGACGGTCAGCACGAGCAGTGCCGAAACGCCCGCGATCACGAGCTTTCCGAAGAACGGAATCGCCGCGATCCAGACCGCCGCGACGAGCATTCTGCGGTAGAGCCGGTCGGGGTCTGGATTTTTGTCGGCGGCGCGCCCGCCCCAGACATTGCCGAGCGCCATTGCAATCATAATCGTGCCGATGATGATTGTCCAGACGATCTGCGAAGAGCTGAAATACGGCGCGAGCAGACGGCTGGCGCCGAGCTCAACGGCCATGACCGACATTCCCGCGAAGAATTCCGTCAGATACAGATACCACTTCCGGCTCAGAACGCCGGTTTTGTCCCCGCTCATTCGGCAGCAGCCGGCTTATCGGCGGGGGCTTAGCATTTCTCGATCCGGTATCCGAGCGCGAGAATGGTCTTGAGGGTTTCCAGCGCGGTGTGGCGGTCGTAGTCGCGTTCTGTTTCCGTCAGCTCCGCATAGGGCACCAGACAGGGTGTCTCCTTTTTTCTGTCGTCGCGTGTTTCGCCGTAGCGCCAGCCCTCTGCCAGTCTGCCGGAAGCCCAGACCTCGTGGACATTTTCGGAGATCTGCTCTGTCAGCGCCAGCAGGTCGGCGGGCAGCTCAATGCCGCTTGTATCAATCGGCTTTGGTGTATACATGGGGGAAACGGCTCCTTTCGGTCAGCTGCTGCGGGCTTCCAGATCCCGCAGGGGATTGTCGTAGGCCTTGTAGTTTGTCTGCGTCATGCTGCTGAATCTGTCCAGCAGATCCTCGCGCTCCGGCGGTTCCGTCAGGGGATTTTTCGTCTCCACGATGGTCGGATGCAGACGGAGTGCGATGTCCTTTGGCTGCAGATCGCTGCGGTGCATGAAGCCGAGCGACCGCATATACGCATTCCAGCGCCGGTGCTCGTTCCAGCTGAGCAGGGCATTGAGCTGCGGGTCGCCGGTTTCCGGCCGGATCAGACCGGCAAACTGTTCGGTGAGCGTCTGCCGGAGCCGGACCGCTTCAGGCGCAGAGAGCGCCTCTGCCGTGCGGAACTGCGTAAAGGCAGTCAGATTCTCCCGCAGAGATTCCGCGTCTTCCTTCCGCCGCAGGAATCGGAGCGCGGCAAACATTTTATAGCGGATGTGAACGGCTCTTGCCGTGCTGGACATATAGTTGTAGACATTCTGCGCACGGGTGAGCATTTTCCCGGCGAGATCGGGCGTCCGCTGCGCTTCGTAGCTGCGGTTGAGAATCTGTGCGGAGCGTTCGGTGCTCTTGAGCAGAATGTTGTCGCTGCTGTAGATGTCCCGCAGACTGCCGACTGCCTGTGTGCGGATCATGCTGCCGGATGTGCCGATGCTGTCCGGACTGCTGTTGAGCGTTTCCGCGAGGTCGGCGTCATAGACGACACAGGCGATGAATACACGCCGCCTGCTTCCGCTGCGGACACGGTCTGCGGCGGCTGCCCGACGCAGGCGTTCGGCGGTTTCGATGTTCTTTTCGTCGCTGCCGAGTGCGACCAGCAGATAGTCGCAGTCGATCAGGCGGAGCGAGTCGGGCGCACTGTCCGGAATGCCGTCCGGCGCGAGAAGCGCAGTACAGGTCAGTGCCGCGATATCGCCGGCGGTCGCATCCGCCTGACAGTAGCGCAGCGTCATATAGGGCTCGTTGAGCACCTGCGGTTTGCCGTCGTCGTCCGGATAGACGCGCAGCAGGGGAGAGCCCGCCGCAGCGCTCTGCCGCAGTTCAGGATTGATCCGGTCGAGACGGGCGCAGAAATCCTCCGCGCTTCCCAGCGACACGGTGTTGATGCCGAGGGTGATGCCGGGCATCTGCCCGCACCACGAGGCGGCGAGCAGCATTTCCGTCCCGATGCCGCCGAAGCCGACGATGCCGACATTGAGTGTGCGGCACGCCGCCGGATCGGGCGAGGTCAGGAGCGGCTCATAGAGCGGATTGCTGGTCAGGAGCCGGTAGATCATGTTCTGTGCGCCGCGGACGCGGTCCACGGCGGGCATATGCGTGCGCACCTTCTCCTCGTCGCCGTGAAAGCGTCTGCGGAAGCTGTCACGGATGCGCCCGATGATCTGCTGCTCTGTCAGCGAGAAGGAATCGTTGCTGTAGAAGATGCGGATGACCGTGCTGTCCAGATGTGCGCAGAAGGCGTCATCCGCGAGCGCGGCAAGGGTCTTGATGTTGTTGAGCTCGTTCTCGTCGATCAGGATATATTCCTTGGTGCGGCCCTTTCCTCTCCGGCTGATGATGCGGAGCAGATCCTCCCTGAGACAGATTGCGCCGAGTGCGCGGGCGCTGTCGAGCATCTCGGAGCGCGCCTCGTCCTCGCTGTCGGGGTAGGAGTCGGTGAAGATGATGCACGGGCGCCGCAGCGGACTTGCCGCCGCATTGCTGCTGCAAATGCTCTCCGCCAGCGCCAGAGAACGGGTGTTGAGTTCGCTGAAATAGAATTTCCGGCGTCTGCCGCAGAAAATTTCAATCAGCGCCAGACGGAGCTTCGGCAGGAAGCTCATGAGAATATTGAGGATAAAGGCACCGCCGATGACCGGCGCGGCGACATGGAGCAGCGACAGAATCAGACCGTAGACTGTGCCGGCCTGTTCGGTGCCGCCGCAGAGCGCTGTCATCATGGCTTTGCCGTCTGCGAGCCAGCGGGTGTAGTCTTCGTCCATGCTGAAGGTCTGGAGCCCGTGCAGCAGACTGTCGGCGGCGCGCTCGGCGGCGTTCAGGCCGTCCGCATCCGGGAGCGAAAGCCGGTTGACATAATATCCCACGGCATATCGCTGCAAAGTCAGCACCATCAGCAGAAAGAGCGCGACGGTGAGCAGCCCGCTGAACTTCTTTCTCCGTCTGCGGACACTGCGCTGACGGCGCACGGCCCGCAGAGGCACGATGACCGTCAGGAGAAAGCAGAGCAGCGTCAGCGCCGTCAGAATCCAGAGCAGACAGCGGTCGGCGGCCGACAGCAGGTTTGCAGGGTCAGACATTGGCGGGCTCCCTGCGGACTGCGTGTGCCGAGAGGATGCGGCCGATCTCGTCGCCGGTCAGGTGATCGTGCTGAATCAGCGCATCGACGAGTGCGTCCACGGCCTCCTTGTTTTCGCGGATCAGCGAAACGGCCTGATCCATCTGTTCAGAGAGAATGCGGTTGACGGCGTCGTGAACGGCGGGCGCGAGCGCATTGCCGCTCTGACGGTCCGGATCGACCACGGCGAGGCCGAATTCATCGGTCATGCCGTAATAGCAGAGCATGGACTGCGCGACGCGGGTCGCGGTGTCCAGATCGCCGCTGGCGCCGGTCGAGATGCCGTCCTCATTGCCGTAATAGCAGAGCTCGGCGGCACGCCCGCCCAGTGCGGTGCGGATGCGTGCGAGCAGGTTTTCGCGGGTGCTGATCGGCTGATCCTCGTGATCGTCGTGCTGCATATAGCCGCCGTGATTGCCGCGGGCGACAATCGTGACATAGGACGGATTTTCGCCGCTCTGCCAGCAGAGGAAGGTGTGTCCCGCCTCATGTCTGGCGACGCGCTCCAGCGTTTCGGGGTTCCACTTCTTGACATCGCCGCTGACGAAGGTCTCGAAGGCCTCCTCCAGTACGGCGTCGGTGACGACGGTGCTGCCCTCGCGGATCGCGCTGCGCAGTGCCAGCTCAAAGACAGATTCAAGCTGTGCGAGGCTCATGCCGGTCGAGCGCACGGTCAGATTGTCAATCTGCTGGTCGGAGATCCGGAAGGCGGAGTTGGCGGCGAGCTTCATGCGGATGAACTGAATGCGGTCATCCTTCTTGGGCAGGTCGATGTAGACCCTGCGGTCAAACCGCCGCATGATCGCGCCGTCCAGACCCTTTCTGCTGGATTCGTCCGCATCATAGTTGGTCGCGGCCAGCACAAAGACCGGCTTGGTCGGATCCTTCTTGAAGCCGTCCATTTCGGCGAGGAACGCCGTCAGAATCTCCTCCGCGGCATGGGTCTGTTCGCCGCCCGTGCGCTTTCTGGCAAAGGTGTCGATTTCATCGACAAAGAGAATCGACGGGGCATACTTGCGTGCGGTGCGGAAAATCTTGTGGACAAGCTCCGGGCCTTCGCCGACATATTTCTTGAGGAACTGGTTGCCCTCCGCCGCGATGAAGGTCACATCGGATTCGGCGGCCATCGCCTTGGCGAGCATGGTTTTTCCGGTGCCGGGAGGACCGTAGAGCAGGACTCCTCTGGGCGCCGCGACGCCTGTGCCGAGATATTTTTTCGGATTGCGGAGATACTGCACGAAATAGCGCAGCTCCTTCTTGGCGTCCTCCGCGCCGATGACCTCGTCAAACTTCACATCCGGGCGCGAGACGGCACTCAGCACATTGGCCTGATCCTCGGCATCGACCGCGACGCGCAGACCGAAGTCAAAGAGCCGGATGCGCGCTTTTTTGCCGTCCTCGGAGACAGACTGTCCCGTCTCGAAGCTGACGGCCTTGCTGGAGCGTGCCAGTTCGAGCATTCCGGCCTGCTGGTGCATCTGCCGGCAGATGGTTTCGATGCGGCTGCTGAAGGCTTCGGCACGCATCGGAATGATGTCGCGCACGCCCTGCTGCTGGAAGGTTTCCGTTTCCTCCGCGCTGAAAGGCCGTTCCTCGTGCTCCAGCAGATAGACCGGCATCGAGGGATCGGCGGCGAGCAGGAAGCGGTAGAAGTCTCTCGAATCGGACGCAATGTCCTCGATGTTCAGGAACTGCTCGGTATTTTCACGCAGTCCGACGGTCATGTCCAGCAGCACCAGCTCGATCGGATTGTGCTTCAGAAGCTCCTTGGCCGCCTCAACGCTCTCCGCGCAGACGAACTCGCACTGCGGGGCATTTTCGCGGCAGAAGGCGAGGGCTTCCTCGCCCGCAAAGAGCAGGATCTGCGGCTTTTCGTCCTGCGTGAACAGGCGCAGCACCTCCGGACGGTTTTCGGGCAGCATGACATCAAAGCTGATCTGCTCGATGTCCGAGACGCCGGTCTTGCGCGTGTCGGAGGAGACAAGGCGCAGCAGCTCAAAGATTTCGCTGTGGAAGAAGGATTCCGCACGGGCGCGGACCGCACGGGCATCGGCGGCACCGCCCTCTCCGAAGAGCAGCGCCGGATAGACCGTCTCGTCGATCCGGATGTCGATGCCGCTGGCTTCCGTAAAGTTTTTCGCCTGCCGCAGAATCTCCTTCTTTGCGATCTTACAGAGATTGTATGCGGAGATGTGATTGAACATCACGACATTGCCGGAGGCAAAGCGCGAGAGAATGGCCGCGGGGAAGAACGCGCCGCCCGTCACCGGATTGATGTCGGTTTCCAGCGCTTTGAGAATGACCTTTCTGGTCAGCATGGCATAATTGCCCGTCTCGTTCTCCTCGTAGAGCTGTCTGCCGGCGTTTGTTGTGAAGAAGATGATCGTATCCTTGAAGGAGACTTCCTTATCGGTATAGCTGTCGCGGAGTCTGCCCGCGTCCAGAAGTTGCAAAAAGAGGTGGATGACGACCAGATGCGCCTTCTCGATCTCGTCAAAGAGCAGGACGCAGCGCGGATTTTTGGCGACAAATCCGGTGACATTGCCCTCCTGCGCGCCCTTGTAGACCTTGTCGGAGCCGGCGAACTCGGTGTTCGCCTCCTTGTCGGAATATTCGCTCATGTCAAAGCGCATGAAGGGCAGACCGAGCGCTTCGGCGGCCTTTTCGGCGAGCAGAGTCTTGCCGACGCCGGGAGGCCCCGCAAAGAGGTAGGTCGCCCGCGGCCGGATGCGCGTTTTGTCCATCATGGCGAGCATCTGCCCCTGAAAATAACCCTTTGCAAAGAGGTTGACAGCGTGATCCTGCCCGAAAACGGTCTGCAGGAGCTTGGCGCGCAGCGATTTGGTCTGACGGGTCAGCTCGTCCATGGAAAGGGGCTGCTCCTCCGGCTGCTCCGGTGCGCTGCCCTGGAGCTTCTGCTTCTGCACCAGCTCGTCGAGCGAGAATTTGCCGGACTGCTCCGGTGCTTCCTTCGTCGGGGCGGGCTTTTCGGCGGGCTTGTCAGCAGGCTTTTCGCCGCTGCCGCCGAGATTGAGGCCGGCGAGCGAGATGCTGCTGCTCTGCTTCAGCAGCGCATCGACGGAGATCGGCTCGCCGCTTTCCTCGGATGCTTCCGTGCTCTCGCCGGATTCGCCGGCCGGTTCGGGCGCGGCTTTGCCCGCGCTGCCGGAGCATTCCTTGAGTCCCTTTTCGATGATCGAGCTCGGCTCGCGGAGAATGCAGGCGAGCAGAAGCTCCGGCGAGAGCGTTTCCTCATGTGCCGATGCCGCCTCTGCGCGTGCCTCGATCAGCTTTTTGGAGAGGTACATACTGTCCTGAAAGATGCGTTTCCCCTCGGAAATATAGTCAATCAGCACCGTCTTGAGCGCCTGCAGGTTGACGCGCTCCTGTTCGGCGCGGTTTTGAAACTGTGTAAAGGGCTGTTCGCCTTCAATCGGGAAGGTGCCGTCCAGCACCTCGATGACCGTGAGCAGATACCGCTCTGCGGTGAGCTGCGCGCCGGCTTCGCGCACGACCTCTCTGGAATGGTCGAGCAGCAGCTTCAGCAGCGCACTGTTTTTCACTTCAGCCATTGGTTGTTGACTCCCTGTTTCGTATTTTCCGGATGCGTCCGCATTGCCGAAATCTCTTCTATTATACTGAATAATAGGCGTTTTGTCAACAGTGCAGACAGATAAAAAAGAGGACGCCCCGCTGTCAGGGGGCGCCCTGTCGGTTTATGAATCAGGTTGTAAAACGGGGCATGGTCTGTCTGCTCCGGTTCACCGTTTCCAGATGCGGCGGAGTCCCAGAAAATACAGCCAGCCCATCAGCAGGGCAATCAGTCCGCCGGCCACGGCCGTGCCGCGGTTCCCCTTGCGCAGTCCGCTGATGATCAGCAGCAGACCGATCACTGCAAACGGCAGGCAGACAAGGGAGGTCAGCACGGTTTTGACGACCCGCGGTACCCGTCTGCTCTCTATTGTCATCCCGAACAGCTCCTCCAGCAGGGAGCCGATGATCTCAATTAAAATTTCCATATCACTGCGCTCCGAACTGATCTAATTCCACATCCAGCGGCCTGTCGATTTCCCGCCCGACATAGCCGCCGTTTTTTCTCCGCTGCTTCACGCACTCCGTCAGGATATACTCGATCTGTCCGTTGACGGAGCGGAAATCGTCCTCAGCCCATGCGGCAATGGCATCATAGAGCTGCTCGGACAGGCGCAGCGGAATCTGCTTTTTTGCCATCAGTACAGCGAGCCGGAGTTGACAACCGGCTGGGCGTCATGGTTGCCGCACAGCACCACCAGCAGATTCGAGACCATTGCCGCCTTGCGCTCCTCGTCCAGCTCCACCGTCTTGTTTTCGCTGAGCCGTTCGAGCGCCATCTCGACCATGCCGACCGCGCCGTCCACGATCATCTTGCGGGCATCAATGATGGCAGATGCCTGCTGCCGCTGGAGCATGACCGCTGCAATCTCCGGCGCATATGCCAGATAAGTGATGCGTGCCTCCAGGATTTCGATGCCTGCGTTTGCAACCTTCTGCTGGATTTCATCGCGGATTCTCGCCGCGACGATCTCACTGGAGCCTCTCAGGCTGCCCTCGTCCGCAATGCCGTCGCCGGTCGTGTCCACATTCGGCGCGACATCGTAGGGGTAGATTCTGACGATGTTTCTGAGCGCGCTGTCACATTGCAGAGAAAGATACTCTTTATAGTTATCGACATCGAACACCGCCTGTGCCGTATCGGTCACGCGCCACATGACGGCGATGCCGATCTCGACCGGATTGCCGAGGCAGTCGTTGATCTTCTGGCGGTTGTTGTTCAGCGTCATGATCTTGAGCGAAATCTTCTTTGACGGCATCATAATGTTGATATCCTGCTTCGTATCACCGCTCTGCGTCTGCACCAGACCGACTGACGCGACATCGCCGCTCTGCCGCAGTCTGGTCGCGGCCGCCGGATTGAAGCTGACGCAGAAGGGGTTGACCCAGTAGAAGCCGTCCTCCTTGAGCGTGCCGATATACTTGCCGAAGAGCGTCAGCACGAGCGCCTCCTGCGGCTTCAGGACCTTGAGGCCGAGCAGCGGAATCCAGCCGAGACAGAAGTAAATCAGACCGACGAGGAACAGTGTCAGTCGAAACGCGTTCACGCCGTCCTCGCCCTCCATGCCGCAGGCGCCGTAAACAAACAGCGCGACTGACGCGGCCTCCAGCAGCAGGAACAGCAGCATCATCGGGAGCCCGTTTTTCTTCTTTTTGATTATGATTTCTTTCATAACAATCCGTCCTTTCGTTCAGATTCCGTTTGAATCTGTATGATATCATTATGATATCACAAGAACATCAAAATGTCAAGTGCTTGACAGAAAAATTTATATTTTAACTGCTACGGCGCACTGCAAATATAACGCTGTGTGCAGTCCTCCGCCCCGCATCTTCTTCGCTGAAAGCAAATGCGGCTGCCGGACAGATCACACTGTCTGATGACGGCACCCTGACGCTCAGCGGAGAGGTCACAAGAGAGCAGATCTTTGCCTACGGGAACGACCCTGCCGTCACGCAGATCACTGCGGCGGAAGGTACCGTCTTCCCCGCAGACTGCTCGAATCTGTTTGACTGTGATGACGGTGACAGATGGTTCAATTTGACCGCGCTGAATCTGTCGAATGCGGACACCTCCCGTGTGACGAATATGAACGGAATGTTCGCAGGCATCAGCCTTGGCACACTGGACCTGACCGCCTTTGACACCTCTCGTGTGACAAATATGAGTTATTACGACAGTAGGCATAAAGAAGTTTTCAGACAAACATTTTGAGGAAAGGTCTTATTCTTGTGTGATACGGGGATAAGGCTTTTTTCTTTTCTGGTGATTGACATTCTCAATAGCGTTTGGTATAATGCTTGTATAGGGTAAGCACTCGGTTTGCTCGTGAATTTGGTGTTTAGGAGTGATTGGATGAAAAATGGGAAACGACCTGATCCTGACAAAGTTCACCCGATCAATGGGTACGATAAAGAGATCTATATCAAGCCTACGATCAACAACCCCAACATTATTGTGGGTGACTTTTCATATATAGCTGATTCAGACTTTGAGAGTCATGTAACACACCATTATGAGTGGAATGGCGATAAGCTGATAATCGGCAAGTTCTGCCAGATAGCAGCAGGCGTTGAGTTTGTTATGAATGGTGCAAATCATCAGATGAACGCTGTGTCTACTTTTCCGTTCTACACGCTGGAAGGCTGGAATATGGAGCCGCCTGCAATGGCTGACCTACCCTTAAAGGGAGACACGGTCATCGGCAATGATGTGTGGATAGGTCAAAATGCCGTCATTCTCCCCGGCGTTCACATTGGTGACGGTGCGATCATTGGTGCAAACAGCGTTGTAGGCAGAAATGTTGAACCTTACACAATCGTTGTCGGCAATCCTGCAAAGGTACTTCGTAAGCGTTTTGATGATGAGCTGATCGGACTGTTGCTCCGTTTCAAATGGTGGGATAAAAGCGTTGATGAAATAAATGCGTTGATTCCAATTCTGACTCGCAGTGATTTGAATAGGGTCAGAGAGGAGTTGAAAGCAAGGCTATGATCATACTGATAACAGGTGCATCTCACACAGGCAAAACGCTCCTTGCACAAAAGCTGCTCGAAAAATACCATTATCCGTATCTGTCGATAGACCACCTGAAAATGGGGTTGATCAGAAGCGGACAGACTGAC
>JAFPQL010000165.1 GCA_017414145.1 Oscillospiraceae bacterium
ACGGGTTGCGGCTCGGCCGTGCCGGGGATCAGCAGCTTCATCTCGATGACCGTATCGCCGTTTGCAGACTGCTGTGCCAACATATCCGAGCAGATGTAAAACAGCTCCGGATCGTACTGGAAATAGGTCAGGACAGCCTGCTGCACATCTTCATAGGGGACGCCGGCGCTTTTCGGAAACCGGATATCAAATCTGAGGTTCCGGAAGTCCTCTGCCATTTGCTGATAAACGGTGCCGACGCCTTCTGAATTTGTCCACGGGCGCGCATAGCCGTAATCCCAGTCGTGAATGGTGGGTTCGGTGCTTTCCGCAGAAGCCTTCGACGGAGGAATTGCCGTGAAAACTGCCGCAGCCGTCAGCACCGCGGAGCAAATATGCCGTTTCATTCGGAACGCCTCCTTTCGGGAATCCATACATCGTGAACGGTCAGCCGAATTTGCAGTCTTCTGATATAGTATACGGGAAAAAAAGCGGAATCCCCACAGGAAAGGGGATTCCGCTTTGAAAGATTCAGTCCGCAGCCCGCAGCCGTTCCGGAAGCGCCGGATCCGGCGTGACGAATGCCGTCTGATAGTTGGTGTAGATGACCATGCCGGGACGCGCACCTGCGGGCTTTTTCACATATTTGACCGGGCAGTAGTCCACGCGCACCTGCGCGGAGTCGCGCCCCTTGCTGTAATAAGCGGCGAGCATACAGGCCTGCTCCAGCGTGCGGTCAGGCGGCGTTTCGCCGTTTGTGCAGATGATCGTGTGCGCGCCGTGAACAGCCTGCGTGTGCAGCCAGATGTCGAGCTTTTCGGCGGTTTTCAGCGTAAGCTGGTCATTCTGGCGGTTGTTGCGCCCGACATAGATGTCATACCCGTCGTCCGAACGGAAATGCAGCGGCGCCATCGGCTTGGGGGGCTTGATGCCCGCCTGTCTGCGGTTTTCGCGCAGATAGCCCTGCTCCGTCAGCTCCAGCCGGAGCTGTGCGAGGTCTGATTCGCAGTCGGCGCGGGTCAGCGCTTCAAAGACGCTGTCAATATAGCTCTGCTCTTGCTCACCGGCTTCGACCAGCTCGGTGAGCTTTTTGCGTGCCGAGCAGGCTTTGCGGTATTTTTTATAATACTGCTGCGCGTTCTGCGCGGGGGTCAGCCGCACATCCAGCGGAATCTCGACGACCGGCTGATCCGGCTCGTAGAAGTCCTCGATGCGGGCGACCGCATCGCCGCGCCGGATGCGGTACAGGTTGGCGGACAGCAGATCGCCGCGCCGCCGGTCCAGCTCCATGCTGCCGCAGTCCAGCAGCTCCTGCTTCTGGTTGGCAACACGCTTTGCGATGCGCTCGGAAGTGTTGACGAGGAACCGGAACAGATCGTTCGAGCGCTGCCGCATCCGTGAAAAATGGTCACGCTGGGCAAAAAACGCGTCAAGTGTCTCGCTGGCAGTCGGAAATTCAGCGGTGATCATCAGTGTACCATACTGGTGAACCGGCAGGAAGGAGAAGTCCCTGAGCTGCCCCTCTTTGGTGCGAACCGTCGTAAAATGCCGTTCCTGCGGCGATTTCAGCGCGTCTGCCGTCCGGTGTACGGCGAACAGAAACCGCAGGGTCTGCTCCTCGGAGAGGGGGAGTGTGACCGGGACACCGCGGCCGGTGTAGAACTCCCATTCCCGCGACACAATCGGAGAAATTCCCTCAAAAATGCGGATCACGGCCTTTGAGAGTGCGACAGCGGGCGCCTGCTCCAGCTCTCTGCGGATTGCCGCGTCGTCCGTGTCCGTGATGCAGATGCGGGATTCCCGCGGCGGTGCGCTGTATTCGGTAGCGGGCAGGACGAGCCGCACACGCGAGATCTCCTCGTCCACACGCCGCAGACTGTCGATGATTCTGCCGTGCTCATTGACCAGAATGACATTGGAAAAGCGTCCCATGATCTCCGCGACGAGTGTCAGGACGACGGAATCGCCCAGCTCATTGTTTGCACGGATGCGAAAGCGCAGGATGCGTTCCAGACCGTCCTGCTCGATTGCTTCGAGCTTGCCGCCGCTCAGGTGCTTGCGCAGCAGCATACAGAACATCGGCGGCTGTGCGGGATTCTCCGGCGCAGTCTGTGTGATGTGTACGCGGGCGGCATCGGCGGAGGCGGAGAACAGCACACGCGATGCGCCGCCCTTTGTCCGGAAGGAAAGTACCAGCGTATCGCGTGCAGGCTGATGAATCTTGTCGATGCGGCTGCCGATGAGCGGTGACAGTTCCTCTTTGATGCAGTGCAGAAAAGCACCGTCCAAAGCCATAGAATTACCCCTTTCGGTTAAGCGGAAAAGCCGGTGTACCCGGCAAAGGATGCGAATGCCCCGCCGATCATGCCGGCGGCGAGATTTGCAAACGGGATTTCCTCACAGAGGTCCGGCACGATCAGCCGGACATCCTCCTGCAAATTGCTGTCCACCATGGCGATGCAGGTGCAGAGCCGGCTGACGCGGATCAGCTCGTCCTCAGGCGATTCCGCCCGCATCCAGTTGATGCCGGGAATGCCGATGCCGGCGGAGACCAGCTCGACCCCGTAGAGCTCCCGCAGGATGTTGAGCAGCAGGC
>JAFPQL010000166.1 GCA_017414145.1 Oscillospiraceae bacterium
GCATTCCGAACTGCTCGCCGGTCAGCGAGAGCTCCGTGCGGTCGCCGCTCTCAAATTCAAAGGTCACATAGTAATTTGTGTAGGAGCGGTCGCCCCAGACATCCGTGCGCTTGGTGACAACCCGTGCCGGCACGCAGAGCAGCGGTGCGGTTTTGACCGCCTTTCCTCGTTTGATGATTGTGAAGGCAATGTAGCCAAATCCCGCCAGAATGATGATCGGGACAACGACAAACATGATGTTCCCGATGACCGTCATCCATGATGCAGCACCGGACTGACTCTGCTCCGTCCATCCCTGCATTCCCATATTCTGCTCCTCCTTTTACATCGGCTGAAAGCCGTGCCAGCGTGTCCCCTGAAAGGTCAGCATTCCCTGCATTCCCTCCCGGAACGACCTGTACTCACGGCGGCTGACCTTGAATTCCCGTTCCGCGCCCTGCTCTGTCCGGAAGGTGACATAGTAGACGGTTCCGCCCATGACAGATGTGCTGCCGTCCGCATTGGCCATGACCGTGGTGTCATCCTGCTCCCGCATCCGGACGATGACGGCGGGAACCGTCTCCACGGGGGCTTTGTTGTTCTGCATCCACTCTGCCAGACCGCGGATCAATGAGAGCGGCACGATGACAGCCGCCGCGACGATCATCAGCATGATAAATCCTCCGATATATGCGAAACTGGTTGCTGCGAATAATAGCATGATCAATTCCTCCTTTTGTTTCCGGGCTGCCTGCTGCCTGCGCGTTCAGAGCAGACCGGTCTGATTGAAGTTGTCCTGCGGCGGATATTCCTGACTGTCCTGCTGCGGAAAGCTCTGCTGAATTTCCGCGGGGAACGGCTGCTGCACAAAGTTCAGAAACCGGTTTTCCTGATAGATCAGCTTCCCGCATTCGCCCGTTTGCAGCGTGCTGTAATCCTTGCTCTGCACCCCAAGCTCCAGCGTTGAGCCGTCCGGCGCTTCAAATGTCATATAATAGCAGTAAGTATATCCGTATTCGGGTGAAAAAGTCTCCGCGGTACGCCTGGAAACCACCCGCGCCCAGACGGTCCGCACCGGAGAAGCGGCATCCTGTCTCAGCTCTTTTTTCCGCTTTCCTGTCTGATTGGCGACGGCAAAGGCGACCGCTGCAACAATCAGCAGAAACGGCAGACGGAACAGAAAGAAAAACATCCTGACACTCCTTTCATGCGGGAGATTCCGGCGGCATCTGCTGCGAACCGCTGTCCTGCGGCACCTGCCCCGTGAACGCTGCGGGGTCCGCGCCGCCCGCGGGATATACCGGGCGCTGCTGCGGGCTTCCCGGCTGTGCCGGATACCGCCGCATAAAGAGCGCCGGGTCGATGTCCTCCTCCGTATCTTCAATCAGATACGGCGGCACAACCGGCACGACCGCCTGCGTTTCGGGATACTCCCGTTCAAATGCCTCAGCGCCAAGGCCGTCCTCCGCCGCATCCAGCGGCGCCGTCTGCGGCGTGAAGCTGAGAAACTGCTTCCTCCGAAAGGAAAGATCGCCCCATTCGCCCTCATAGACCGCCTCGTAGACCTGTCTGTCCACCTCCAGCTCCCGCGAGGTGCCGTCCTGCGCCCGGAAGGTGACGAAATATCCCGAACAGCCCACGACATCCGGGTCGTACCGCTTGAAGGACACCCGCGCCCGGACAAGGCGTACCGGCGCGGCCTCGTTCCGCTGCCGTTCCTGTGCGGGCAGAATGATGAAAACATAGCAGAGCAGTATGATGATGCCGGCGATGATTGCCAGCATGAACAGCATTTCATAGCTGATGTCAAAATACCAGTGCAGTTTCATTGTGTCCGTCTCCTGTCAGTCCGGTCCGGATGCCTGTCCGCTCTGACTGTAATCAAAGCAGGGGTGTCCCGTGACCTTTGTCACGCCGCATCCCGCACAGCTCAGACGGCAGTGCTTCGTCGTCTGCGCCTGCTTCGCCTTTTCATTTTCGCGGATGAGGAAGGATTTGTCTATATAATAGTCGATGTGATCCCACGGGAACACCTCGTCATAGGGACGCGGCCGGTTCGCGTAGAATTCCGGCGTCAGCCCCGCCTCCGCAAAGGCTTCGAGCCAGAGGTCATAGCGGAAATGCTCCGACCACGCGTCAAAGATGCAGCCGCGCTTCCACGCGCCGTAAATGACGGCAGAGAGTCTGCGGTCGCCCTTCGCCAGCACCGCCTCCAGAATGCTCGTCTCCGGGAAATGCCAGCTTGCGCGGATGCGCCGCTTGCCCGAAACCGCCTCCTCCAGAATCTTCTGCTTGTGCGCGATCATCTCTCTGGTGTCCTGCGGGTGGAACTCAAAGGGCGTAAAGGGCTTCGGGACAAAGGTTGCGACCGAGCAGGAAATCTGCACGGGCTTGCCCTTCGGGCGGCGCTCCCCCTCGTAGTAGAGATCGACGACGCGCTGTGCCAGCTCGATGATGCCGCGGATGTCGTCATCCGTTTCGGTCGGCAGACCCATCATGAAATAGAGCTTGACGGAATTCTGTCCCGCGTTGAAGGCGATTTTGCAGGTGCGCATCAGCTCCTCCTCGGTGACATTCTTGTTGATGACATCCCTGAGGCGCTGGGTGCCGGCCTCCGGCGCAAAGGTCAGTCCGGAAGACCGTACTCTGCGCAGACGGTTCATCAGACCGGTGCTGAAATTGTCCACGCGCAGCGACGGCAGGCTCAGGTTGATGTGCTCCTGCTCCGTAAAGGTCAGCAGGCCGTCCATCATCTCCTCAATGCGGGAGTGGTCGGATGTGGAGAGCGAGCAGAGCGACAGCTCGTCGTAGCCGGTATTTTCGATCAGCCGTTTCGACTGCTCGCAGATGACCTCCGGTGATTTCTCGCGGAACGGGCGGTATAAAAATCCCGCCTGACAGAAGCGGCAGCCTCTGAGACAGCCGCGCAGCACCTCCGTCACGGCGCGGTCATGCACGATTTCGGCAAACGGCACGACAAATTCCGCCGGCGCAAAGCATTTGTCCAAATCCTCGATGATGCGCTTTTTCACCTTTGCCGGCGCGCCGTCCTTCGGGGTCACTGCCCGGACGGTGCCGTCCGCATTGTAGGTGACATCGTAGAGCGACGGGACATAGACGCCCTGAATCTGCGCGGCGGCACGGAGAAACTCCGACCGCGTCGCACCCTGATCGCGCATTTTGACATAGAGATCCATGACCTCCAGATCGAGCTCCTCGCCCTCGCCCACAAAGAACAGGTCGAAGAAATCCGCCAGCGGTTCGGCGTTGCAGACGCAGGAGCCGCCCGCGCAGACGATCGGGGAGATCGCCTCGCCGCGGTCGCGCTGATAAATCGGGACGCCCGCCAGATCGAGCAGGTTCAGGATATTCGTATAACAGAGCTCATAGCCGATCGTGAAGCCGATGAAATCGAAATCCCTGACCGGTTCAAGGCTCTCCAGCGCATAGAGCGGCAGATGATGCGCCCGCATCAGCGTCTCAAAATCCGTGTCGGGTGCAAAGACGCGCTCACACCAGTATTCCGGGCGCGCATTGATGCACGCGTACAGAATCTTCATGCCGAGATTGCTCATGCCGACATCGTAGCGGTCGGGGAAGCAGAATGCAAACCGTGCTTTGACCTGCGATTTGTCCTTCATGATGCTTCCGGGTTCTCCGCCGATGTAGCGGGCGGGCTTCTGCACCGAAAGCAGCAGCGGTTCAATCTGCTCAAACAGGCTCATGCGTCACACCTCCTTGATTTTCTGCGTCATGGTATCATCGCCCGATTTGCAGGGAGCAGATCTCTGATCTGCGCATCTGCAAGGGCAATCAGATAAAATATCATGAATGCTTGGCTTCATTATACCATATCCCGCAAAAAAAGTCCAGAGGGCGGGCGAAATGCGAAATGCGGAATGCGGAATGAAATGTCAGGTGATCAATTTTCCTAATGTGATCATCTGGCCGGCAGTGCCGGCTGCCAATGATCTAAAGCCCGCCGCGGGCGAAAACAAGGCACTGCCGCAATTCGCCTCTGAATGCAAATGCTGAGTGATTCCTTGTCAGGTGATCAATTTTCCTAATGTGATCATCTGATCATCTGATCATCTGACGGGGAGCCCCCGCTGCCAACTCCTAAAGCCCGCCGCGGGCGAAAACAAGGCACTGCCGGACTTCGCCTCTGAAACGATTGCTGCGTGATTCCTTGTCAGGTGATCAATTTTCCTAATGTGATCATCTGATCATCTGATCACCTGACCAGAACCAGCGGTCGTCCTTCTGCACACTCCGGATGCGGAGCTGTCGCTTCGCCCGGTTCAGTGTGCCCGGACTGATGCCCTCACTGTCCGCCATATCCATGACCTCTCTCTGCGGCAGCTCCGGATACTCCGTCAGCCACTTCCGCAGAAACGCCTTTGCCTGCTCCAACGGACGCACCGTCCTTGCCTCCGACGAAAGCACCTGAGCGATGTCCGCCTCATATGCGCCAAGCCATGCAAAGCGCCCGTCCTCCAGTGAAAATGCAGCAGGCTCTGCCATTTTCGCAAGGCTGTTCTTCACTTGAAAGATGATGCGGATGTCCGGATTCTCCGGATCCTTCGCAACGGTCAGCACGCTTCTTGCGGCAGCCGTCAGGTCAATGCTTCCGAGTCCGCGGTAAATCGACTTCGCACCCTGCATCTTGTTCATGTGTCCGATGAGGACGATTGCGGCGCCGGACTGCTCCGCCATTTCGGAGAGTGCAGACATCAGGGGCCGCACTTCATTGGCGCGGTGCATATCCACATCGCTGCCGAGATAAGCCTGCAAAGGGTCCAGCACGACCAGCGCCGGCTTTACCCGCTGAATCAGCTTATACAGTCTGACATCGAGAATGGACAGCGGCTCTTTCTGTTCGTTCAGGTGCATGATTTTTGCGGTGTCGGCGCCCGCGGCATCGAGGCGCGGCCGCAGGGTATCCGCGATGCCGTCCTCGGCGTTCTGGTAGATGACGAGGTCGGGCTCTGCCGTGATCTCCGTTTCCGGAAACGCCTGTCCCGTCGAGACGGCAGCCGCGAGACGGAGCGCAAGGGTCGATTTGCCCTCGCCGGGGTCTCCCTGAATGATGGTGATTTTCCCGCGGGGGATGTACGGCTCCCAGAGCCATCTGGTTTTCTGCGGCGGCGTCTGACAGTAAAACATCAGCTCACCGCCGGTTGCTGCGGACAGAGAACAGGCCATTTCTTCTGCTGTGCTCATGCTGCATACTCCTTTCGGCTGTGAATTTGAGAGCAATGCCCTCTATAAAAGGGGGGCTTTCGGGGCAAAAGTTGTACGCGCCCGTGCAACTTTCGCAAAACTGTAACTATTTTTCAGCGTTCTGCACAAGCAAAAGATAGTATCCGGCATCCAGCTTGTCATTTCCGTCAGATGATCAGATGATCAGATGATCACATTAGGAAAATTGATCACCTGACGCGGAAGATGTCCGTATTCGGATTCAGAGGCGAAGTCCGGCAGTGCCTTGTTTTCGCCCGCGGCGGGCTTTAGATCAATGCCCGCGGGGGCTCCCCGCCAGATGATCAGATGATCACATTAGGAAAACTGATCACCTGACATTTCATTCTGCATTTGTATTCAGAGGCGAATTGCGGCAGCGCCTTGTTTCCGCCCGCGGCGGGCTTTAGATCAATGCCAGCGCGGGCTCCGCGCCGCAGGTGCTTGCAAATCACGGGAATTTGTGATACAATAGAAGCGGAACCGTCATCTCACAAAAAAGGAGAGATTATCCGATGCTTCAACTCGAACAGAATTATGATGTCGTCATAGCGGGCGCGGGCGCCGCGGGACTGTACGCCGCGCTGCACCTGCCGCCGACGCTCCGCGTGCTGGTACTGGCAAAGCGCGAGGCAACCCTCTGCAATTCCGCGCTGGCGCAGGGCGGCATTGCCGGCGTCTGGAATTCCCCCGGCGACAACATCGAACTGCACGCCAACGACACCCGCATTGCAGGCGCATTCACGAACAATCCAAAGACGCTGCACATTCTCGTTTCCGAGGCAGCGCAGGACATCGAGCAGCTTGTCGAGTACGGCGTGAACTTCGACCGCAATGCCGACGGGGACTTCGACCGCACCCTAGAGGGCGGTCACTGCCGCAGACGCATCTTCCATTACCGCGATTCCACCGGCGCGGAGATTCTGCGCGGCCTGCTCGCACAGACCGGACAGCTCCCGAATGTCACAATCTCCGAATACACAGTCGTCAGCCGTGCGCTCAAGACCGAGACGGGATTTTCCGTCGAGCTGCTGCGCGGCCTGACCTCGGACGAGGAGCCGTCCAGAGATGTCGTGGACTGCCACTTCCTGATTCTGGCGACGGGCGGCATCGGCAGAGTGTACGAGTACACCACCAACAGCGCGATCGCCACCGGCGACGGCATCCGCATCGCGTATGAGCTGGGCGCACGCATCAAAAACCTCAGCCTGATCCAGTTCCACCCGACTGCCTTCAACAACAGGCATACGCGGGAGTGCTTCCTGATCTCCGAGGCGGTGCGCGGCGAGGGCGCCTATCTGCGGAACTGTCATCTGGAGCGCTTCATGCAGCGCTATGACGACCGGCTGGAGCTCGCACCGCGGGATGTTGTCTCGCACGCGATCATCCTCGAAAGCCAGCGCACCGGCTCCAAAGACTTCTGGCTCGACATCTCCCACAAGGACCCGGAGGAGGTCAAAGCACGCTTCCCGAAGATCTACGGCAAGCTCATGGAGCAGGGCTATGACCTGACAAAGGAGCCTGTGCCGATCTATCCGTGCCAGCATTATCTCATGGGCGGCATTGATGTCAATTCCAACGCGCAGACCCGCGTGGACAGGCTCTATGCCTGCGGCGAATGCGCACACACCGGCGTCCACGGAAACAACCGTCTCGCCAGCAATTCGCTGCTGGAAGCGCTGGTCTTCTCCCGCAGGGCGGCGCAGGAAATCGCAAGAGAAGCCGCCGACATCGGCCCGCGCTTTGACCGCGGGGAATTCCCCGAAATTACGGCGACGGAGCCGATTCCGCACGGCATCCGCACCGAGCTCAGAAAAATTTTGCAGGAAAACTATTTCGTCATCCCGAACACCGAAAATATGCGGGCTGCCTATGAGCGCGTGACGGAGCTGATTCAGCTCATCGCCTGCGAGGACTGGAAAATGGACCTCGACTATCTGGAGGCGAAGTCGCAGGCAACCTGCGCATACCTGATTCTGGAGGAACAATTATAATGGAGCTGCTGCGTTCTTATGTAGACGAGGTGATCCTGCGCGCACTGCACGAGGATATCACCGGCATGGATGTGACGACAGACTTTCTGCTCGACGAAGCGCATGAATCCGACGCCTACCTCATGGCAAAGGACGAGGGCATCGTCTGCGGCACGGAGATTGCTGCGAGAGTCTTTGCGCTGGTCGGCGAGGGCGTGACCTTCACCGCAAGGGCAAAGGACGGCGACCGCGTGAAATACGGCGATATTCTGGCGGTCATGCACGGCAGAACCCGCACGCTGCTCAAAGGCGAGCGCACCGCACTGAATCTGATGCAGCACCTCTCCGGCATTGCGACCGAGACGCGCCGCTGCGTCGATCTCGTCGCGGGAACCAACGCCTCGATTGCCGACACGAGAAAGTGCATGGTCGGCATCCGTGCGATGCAGAAATACGCCGTGCGCTGCGGCGGCGGCAGGAATCACCGCTTCAACCTCTCCGACGGCGCAATGCTGAAGGACAACCATATCGACGCCTGCGGCGGCATTCTGCCGGCAATCACGCAGCTCCGGTCACATATCGGACATATGGTGCGCATTGAGGTCGAGGTGCGGACGCTCAGCGAGCTGAGAGAGGCGCTCGCGGCAAAGGCCGATATCATCATGCTGGACAACATGGACTGCGAAACGATGAAGGAAGCCGTGCGCATCACAGCCGGCGCGGCAAAGCTCGAAGCATCCGGCGGCATCACGCATGACACGCTGCGCGCCGTCGCGGAAACCGGCGTGGACATCATCTCGATCGGCGCGCTGACCCACAGCGTCAAAGCATTCGATATCTCCATGAAGTGGGGAACCGTATAACTGACAGAACAGAGAAATAAAAAGAGACAGTCTGTCTGAGGCAGGCTGAAAAGAGGTTACACCATGAAAAAAACTGTCTCCGCGCTGCTCTGTGCGGCGCTGATGCTGACCGGATGTGCGGGAAGGCCGTCCGGCAGCAGCACGGCATCTTCGGCGCAGGCGCCGCCGGACGGTGCAATTTATGCGTATGATACCGCGTGGCAGCCCGCCGCGGAATCGCTCGGCCTGCCCGCACTTTCACTCGGAAACACCACCCCCGAAATGTGCCGCCGTGCGGTGATTTCGCAGGGGAACCGCGCCCGCCTTGCCGCCGTCATGCAGCGGGCAAGGGCAGGGGAAGCCGTAACGGTCGCGTGCATCGGCGGCTCAATCACGCAGGGCACAGGCGCTGCCGCGCCGGGCGATGCCTACGCCGCACGCAATGCGCAGTGGTGGGAAACCGCCTTTCCGGACGCGGAAATCCGTGCGGTCAATGCCGGCATCGGGGCGACCGGCTCCTATATCGGCGTACACCGCCTCAGCCGCGACCTGCTCTGTGCGCATCCGGATGTCGTCGTCGTGGAATTCTCCGTCAACGACACAAATCCCGCCCGCGATCTGGAAAGCTATGACAGCCTCGTGCGCCGGATCCTGGAGCAGGACAATCACCCCGCCGTCATTCTGCTCTTTATGACGCAGGAGAACGGCACCTCGCTCTATGAGACGCACCGCGCAGTCGGCGAACGGTACAATCTGCCGATGCTGAGCTATCAAAATGCCGTGCTGCCGGAGATTTCGGCAGGGCATTTCGCATGGGGCGACATCTCTCCGGACAACATTCACCCGAATTCCGCCGGACACGGCATCGTCGGGGAGCTGCTGTGGAATTATTACAATTCCGTGCTTGCGGATCTGGATCAGATCGGCACGGAGGACCTGTCCGTGACGGCAGAACCGGTCGGGCAGGACCGTTACCGCAGCGCCGGAATCCGGAATGCCGAAAACCTGACCCCCGATGCCGCGGAGGGCTTCGCGCCCGCAGAGGTCAACGGACAGTTTCCGCACAACTGGGTGACGGAGACGGCGGGCAGCATCCGGTTCACCGTGACGGCACAGAACATCGGCGTGCTGTACGAGCGGACGATCGACGGCAAAAGCGGACAGTACGATGTCCTGATCGACGGGCGCTTCGCTGCCACGCTGAACGGCAGCTTTCCGAAGGGCTGGGGCAATTACGCGGAGGCGGCGGAGGTGTTCACCTCGGAGGCGCCCGCGGAACATACCGTTGAAATCAAAATGTCCGAAGCGAGCAGCGCGGAAGGCTTCCGGCTGCTGGGGCTTCTGACAAGCTGAAAAGGAGTGTGCTGAAATGGCAATGACGATTCTTTATCCGGTCGGGGCGCATCTCTATGTCAACCTGACCAACAAATGTCCGTGCGCCTGCACCTTCTGCATCCGGCAGAACGGCGACGGCGCCTACGGCTCTGACAGCCTGTGGCTCAGCCACGAGCCGGATATGGACGAAATCCGTGCGGCGTTTTCCGCATGGAATCTCGCCGACTTCACAGAGCTTGTGTTCTGCGGCTACGGCGAGCCGACCGAGGCGCTCGAACTGCTCTGCGCAACAGCCGCCTACGCAAAGACGCTGCCGGGCTGCCCGCCCGTCCGGCTCAACACAAACGGCCTGTCCGACCTGATTCACGGCAAGCCGACGGCACATCTGCTGAAGGGGCTGGTCGATACGGTGTCCGTCAGCCTCAATGCCGGCACAAAAAACGAATATCTCGCCGTGACAAGGCCAAAGTGGGACAGCGCCTTTGAGGCCATGCAGCAGTTTGCGTCAGACTGCAAAAAATATGTGCCGCGGGTGATGTTCACCGTCGTGGATGTCATTCCGCAGGCAGAGATCGACGCGGCGCAGGCCGTCGCGGACGCACTGGGCATCCCGCTGCGCGTCCGGAAATACGATTCGTGAGCCCGTCCTCTGCGGACAGTTCGGGGGGGGGGATACGGACAAGCGACGGCGGAAAGGAGCCGGAAAGATGGATCAGGCACAGATTGAATGGCTGCTGGAGCAGGAATACGCGGTCATTGATTTTCTGCCGGAGCAGGTTCCGGCGGACAGCAGCGGACAGTTTTTCGCTGTCGAGCGGTTCTTTTTGCAGGAGCCGGAGCATTCGGCACTGCGCCGGAAATTCCTGCGCATCCTGCTGAAGCTGTCCTGTTACGCTGCGGTTTCGGCGTACAACCTGACACTGGAACAGGAAGCGGAGCCGCCGTCTCCCGATCTGCTGGCGGACTGGATGCTCAGCGGCAGCTCTGACATTCTCCTGCTGATTCCGGAGGAGCAGACCCTGCTTTCCGCCCGGCGGGATGAAACCAATCTCACGGTCTATCACCCGTCGGCGCGCATCCGGACACTTGCCGCACGGCTGGCAGCGGCAGAGGGCTTATTCCTCTGGGCGCCGCCGTCACAGCCGCAGCCCTGCCCCGCACCGAAATCCGATTGATTCCGGCCGTGCCGGTGAATCAGGCGTATTCCGTCCGGTTCACCGGCACAGTTTTTTCAAATTTTTAGAAAAGTACTTGCTTTCCTGTTTCCGGCGTGCTATAATGAGGATAAGGCAGCGATGCTGTCAATCTGAAAAAGGGCAGGTGAACCCCATGAAACTGAAACATCTCGCAGCTTTCCTGACCGCAGCCGTCACGCTCGCAGTCCCGCTCGCCGGCAGCGGCTTTGCTTCCGCCGCACTGGCGGCAGACACAGAACCGGCAGCGGACACGGAAACACCGGCAGGCACCGAGACGGCAACAGTGCTTCCGGACTGGATTCCGACCGACTTTGACGCCGCACTGGAATTCCGCAACACCTACGGCGCCACGCACATTGCGGACGGCCTTGTCTGCATTGTATTCACCGAGGACCCCGCCTTCTTCCGCGAAAAAGAGGGCGAGCCGCCCCGCTATCAGACCGTCACAACGGAAGATGTGATGACGGAGGTGTATCACCGGAGCTTCTTCACGGAGGAGAGTCCGTACACCTTTGAAACGGTCGTCTACCTGCCGGCTGCCGCAGGCGAATTTGAAGTCGCACTGGTTGACACATGGATCAAGGGCGGCGGGCTCGACCTCGGCTACAGCCACGCGGTCGCGCATTACACATTTGAGACGGACGAACAGCTGAATGTCACCGAAACCGATCTCTTCGGCTGGATGCCCGACTGCATCATCGAGTACTGTGCTTACCGCAACATGAACAGCGCGGTTTCCGTCCGGGAAAACTATGTGGTGTTCTGTCTGGAGCGAAACGCCGGCAGCCAGTATGAATGGGCGATGCTCCCCCGCAAGGATGACTGCTTTGAGTGGGCGGAATACAGCGATTGCAGCGAGCTCTCCGCAGCGCTGACAGACGGCGGCTCCGTCTGCGCTGTCAATGTGTACAAGGCCGTAAAGGACGGCTGCGCGAAGATTTCGTATGAGCTCAGTGCGGTCGATGAGGCAGGGGAGGCAAAGCAGACTGTGACCGCGGACTGCGCTGTCCTGAACAATGCACAGACCGTCCTGCTGCCCGGCCAGATGCAGGTCACGCTGACGGACCGCCTCACGGGTGCGCTGATTCCGCTTGCGGCGGATCCGGTCACCCTGAACACGCCGGCGATCTGGACCGATGTCGTCTATCACGGGCCGGAGGGAGACCTCACCACCGGACCGGTCTACTCGCTGGGGACAAATCCGGCCGTTCTGAAGGAGATTTCCGGATTCTTCAGCGCGGACAGCTTCTCCTTCACGCTTCACAATCTGCCGGAAGGATACAGTCTGCCCGAAGATGCGCAGCTCCCCGGTTATAATAACGGCACCGTCCTGCCGGAGGGCAGCCTCAAGGTCACGCGGTTTGAGAACGGCGCCGCGGATGTCGTGTTCCGGCTGAAGAAAACCGCTCCGGGCGCATCCGGCGACCTCAACGGCGACGGCGAATTCAGCATTGCCGACGCGGTCATCCTGCAAAAATGGCTGATCGGGGAATCCGTCGAACCGTTCGACTGGCAGGCCGCGGACTTTTATCCGGACGGCCGGCTGAATGCCGTCGATTTCGCGCTGATGAAGCAGGCGCTGCTCGCACAGATGCGGGGCGCCGTCGTCGCTGTCAGGCACATGGCAGCCGGCGGATTCGTCGGCAAACAATTTGAATATACCGTGTACGAGGAGGACGGAAAGTACTTTTTCAGCAATACCGGCCGGGGCTACAGCAACGAGGAACCGCAGATCATTGAAATCCCCAGGGAGCAGTACCGCGCCGTTATGGATTTTGATTACGACAGCTATCTCTATTCATCCGCTGAAGAGCCGGTTGCGTTCGACGGCATCTCTTACACGACTGTCCTCACCTACGAAGACGGCTCCAAACTCCGAATCAGCCGGAAAATCCCCCTGCTCACGCAGATGCTGGCGCTGCTTGCATCCGTTCCCGAACCCGATCCCGATTCCACATGGCCCTGAACACAGCTTCCGTACGAAATACAAGGCTCCCGATCAGATTTCGGGAGCCTTTCGTCTGCTGATGCCGTCAACGGGGCGGGGCGCCCGCTGCACCGGCGCACCGCAGACCCGTCCCTCAAATTCCGGAAAGCACTTGATTTCAGGATGCAGATACGGTATAATAGCAAGGGAATCCCTGATGAAATCTGACACGCAGAAAAACCGTAAGGAAATGAAAATGGGACAGTTTATTGTATTTGATGTGGAAACGCCGAACCGCGCAAACAGCCGGATGAGCGCCATCGGCATCACCGTCGTCACGGACGGGCAGATCACCGGCGGGTTCTATTCCCCGGTCAATCCGGAAACACATTTTGACGCGTTCAATACACAGCTGACCGGCATCAGCGCGGAGACCGTGCGGGACGCACCGAACTTCGCCGCGCTCTGGCCGGAAATCGAGCCGGTTCTGAGCAGCGGGCTGCTCGTCGCGCACAACGCCGTATTCGATCTGAGCGTTCTGCGGCACTGTCTGCACGATTATCAGATCGCGTGGAGGCCGTATGTCCGGTATCTCTGCACCGTGCAGATGGGCAGGCGCCTGCTGCCGGATATGCGGCATAATCTGGATGTGATGTGCCGGTATTACGGCATCGCACTCGACCACCATCAGGCGGCAAGCGACAGCCGTGCCTGCGCGGAGATCCTGCTGCGGTATCTGCAAAGCGGCGCGGAGGTCAGCCGGTTTATCCGGACCTGCCGGCTGGGCTGACCGGACAGCGGACGAAAGGAGGCAAAGGAAATGCAGCAGATTATCATTCATGTGGATATGGACGCATTCTTTGCCTCGGTCGAGATGCGGGACAATCCCGAACTGCGCGGCAAGCCGCTGATTATCGGCTCGCTGCCGCATGAGCGCGGCGTGGTCGCAACCTGCAGCTATGAGGCGCGGAAATTCGGTGTCCGCTCCGCGATGAACATCAAGGAGGCATACCGCCGCTGCCCGCACGGCATCTATATGCACCCGGATTTCTATAAATACAAGGCCGTTTCCGATCAGCTTCACGACATCTGGAACACCTACGCGGCGGCATCCCAGACCATTGCGCTGGACGAGGCCTATCTCGATGTGACAGAAACCGCGAAGGACTGGGAGGGCGCCCGGCAGATTGCCCGCACGATCAAGCAGCGGACAAAAGACGAGCTGGGACTGACCTGCTCGGTCGGGCTTGCCTATTCCAAGACCGCCGCCAAGACCGCCAGCGAGGAGAAAAAACCGGACGGCTATTTTGAGATTCCGACCGCGGAGGACTTTGTCCGGCTGATTCTCGACCGCGATGTGCGCGTGCTGTATACGGTCGGCGCAAAGACGGCAGCGAAGCTCCGTGCGGCGGGCATCCGCACCGTGCGGGACATCCGCTCACGGCCGGAGGATGTGATCCGGCTCTGCGGCAAGCACGGGCGCTGGCTGACGCAGCTCGCCTTCGGGCGCGATGACCGCAAGGTCACGCCCTACCGTCCGGAGGATGCCAAGTCCATCGGGCGCGAGGTGACCTTTCAGCAGGATATTTCCGATTTCGCAGTTTTGCAGGATATTCTGATTCTGCTTGCATTCTGCGTGGAGCACCGGGCAAAGCGCGTCGGACTGCGGGGCAGGGGCATCACATTAAAGCTCACCTACGCGGACATGAAGCAGATCACGCGCTCGCATCTGATGCCGCAGACGGATTCCGCGGTGACGATCTACCGGGAGACGGCGAGACTGCTTGAACAGACCGAGCACCGGCCCGTCCGGCTGATCGGGGCGGGGCTTTACAATCTGACCGGAGAAGCGGAGATCCGGCAGCTCTCCTTTGACGATCTGACGGCGGAGCAGCCGTACTCGGAGGAGGCGGCGCGCCGTCTGCTGCTGGACGGCCTGCGGGCGCGCTACGGGCTCGATTTTGCGTCAAATCTGGAGAAAATCTATCACTATGAGGTTTTGCACAAAACCGTCGAATATATGCGGAAGCACCGCCCCGGCGGCGGACAGAATCAAAGCGGCTGACCGGCGCCGCATCACGGAGGAATCAGAATGAAACAGTTTGTGGAAGTGCATTATCTGGTCAAAGACGGAATGCGGCAGGCATTTTATGACGCAATCCTGCACAGCGGCATCGCGGCGGCGTCCCGTGCAGAGGACGGCTGCGAGCAGTACCGCTATTACTTCAGTCCGGAAAACGAAAACGAGCTGCTCCTGCTGGAGATCTGGCGTGATGAGCAGGCGGTGCGCCTTCACGGGGAAACGCCGCATTTCAAGGCGCTCGGCAGACTGAAAGCGGAGTATGTTGCGGAGACGGTCATCCGGCGGTATGTGCCCGCGGCAGCGGAACAGCCGTAACCGCACACGGCAAATCAGCAAAATGCCCCGAAGCGGTTCGGAATGAGCCGCTCCGGGGCATACTGTTTCATCGGGACTCCGCCCGCAGACGGGGCTTCCCTTCCTTTTCACGGACGCGGAGGCTTACTCCTTGTCCAGATCCACAAACTGCTGCAGGGTCATCGTCCCCTTGACCAGCGCCATAAACCGGTCGTTGTAGCGGTCAATCGTCTGCGCGGAGACGAACAGCATATACTTGAACTGCTCCTCGCCGAGCTGGCTGTCGATGAAGCTCGCCGTCATGCGGAAGCGGATTTCACCGTCATTGATGTCGTAGTCAAAGCTGCCGTCGATCATGCCGTAATTGGCGACGGAAACCGCAATCGCCGCTTCGACGCGCTTGTCCTCCGGCGCCTTGAAGGGCATCGGGGAGAGCAGGCTGACGATCTCGCGCTCCGCACGGACCAGAATGATCATATCCATCGGGATATCATCGCCGTTGACCGTACAGCGGATGATGTAATCGTCCTCACGCTTTTCGGTTTCATAGCGGAAGCTGATGCCGTCGAGCATCGAGCAGATCGACTGATATACCTTTTCCGCATTCTGAATTTCTGCTGCACTTGCCATAATTTTGTCCTCCTTTTTGGATGTGGTTTGCCGGAATATTCATATTATAAACCAATCCGCAGGACTTGTCAAGCATGAGGCGGAATTCTGTGAATCTATACAAGATTCCGGCGGAACTGTTGTGCAGTTTTCCTTTGCAAACTGCCGAAACATGAATTTTTCAGCCGAGACTTTCTTTTTTTCCGGAAATATGCTATAATAGATCTGAGTATTGCCGTCTGCCGGCCAGCGGCAGCGGAAAGGAAGGTCCGAAATGAACGAACAGGTCTATTCGCTCGGCATAGATGTCGGCTCGACCACTGTCAAAACCGTTGTCATCAATGAACAGCACGAGATTCTCTCGCGCTGCTATCAGCGGCATATGTCCCGTGTCCGCGAAACCGTCACGGAGCAGCTCACCGCTTTACAGAAGCAGTTTCCGGAGGCTGCATTCCGCCTCTCCATCACCGGCTCTGCCGGACTGGGTCTCGCACAGAGCGCCGGCATCTCCTTTGTGCAGGAGGTTCACGCGGCGTTTCTCGCGGTCAAGGCGGAGTACCCGAATGCGGATGTGGTCATCGAGCTGGGCGGTGAGGACGCCAAGATGATCTTCCTGACCGGCGGCGTGGAGCAGCGGATGAACGGCTCCTGCGCAGGCGGCACCGGCGCCTTCATCGACCAGATGGCGACGCTGCTGGGCATCAGCGCGGATGAGCTCGACCGGCTCTCGCTCGACGCGGAAAAGCGTTACCCGATTGCCTCGCGCTGCGGCGTGTTCGCAAAGTCCGATATCCAGCCGCTGCTCAATCAGGGTGCGCGGAGAGAGGACATCGCCGCCAGCATCTTTCAGGCGGTCGTCGATCAGACCGTTTCGGGACTGGCACAGGGCAGAACCATTGAGGGAACCGTCCTGTTTTTAGGCGGCCCGCTCTCCTTTTTACAGGGGCTCCGGGCGGCATTTGTCCGGACGCTGAAGCTCGATGACAAGCACGCGATTTTCCCGGAGACCGCACCGGTCTTCGTCGCATACGGCTCTGCGATGTACGCGGAGCAGTCCGTCAGCCCGATGACGCTCGAAGAAGCGCTCAGCAGGCTCGCCCACGCGAAAACCGGCGGCAACACCGTCACCAGCCCGCCGCTGTTTGCCTCGCGTGCGGAGTATGAGGACTTTGTGGAACGCCACCGCGCCCACGACCTGCCGTTTGCCGACCTGCGTTCCGTCACCGGAAACGCCTATCTCGGCATCGACGCGGGATCGACCACGACCAAGCTCGTGCTGATTACGGAGTCCGGCGAGCTGCTCTATCAGTATTACGCCGCAAACCGCGGCCAGCCGCTGGACCGCATCGTCAGGCAGCTCAAAAAAATCTATGCGCAGATGAACCCGGACCTTCACATCCGCGCATCCGCGGTCACCGGATACGGCGAGGACTTCATCCGCGCCGGTCTCGGCATCGACTTCGGCATCGTCGAAACGGTCGCGCATTTCAAGGCGGCATCGTACTTCTGCCCGGATGTTGATTTCATCATGGACATCGGCGGACAGGATATCAAATGCTTCAAGATCCGCAATCACAGCATCGACAGCATCATGCTGAATGAGGCCTGCTCGTCCGGCTGCGGTTCGTTCATCCAGAGCTTTGCGCAGGCGCTCGGCTACGATATCGCGGAGTTTTCACAGCTCGGACTGTTCGCCGCGCATCCGGTCGATCTCGGCTCGCGCTGCACGGTCTTCATGAACAGCTCCGTCAAGCAGGCGCAGAAGGACGGCGCGACCGTCGAGGACATCTCGGCGGGTCTGTCCTCGTCGATTATCAAAAACGCGGTCTATAAGGTCATCCGCGCCAAATCGGTCGAGGAGCTCGGCAAAAACATTGTCGTGCAGGGCGGCACCTTCTTAAACGACGCCGTGCTGCGATCCTTTGAGATTGAACTGGGGCGCGATGTCATCCGTCCGGCGATCTCCGGTCTGATGGGCGCCTTCGGTGCCGCACTCTATGCCAGAGAGCACGCGCCCGCTCAGACGACGACCATTTCCAAAGAGGCGCTTGAAACCTTCAGCTATACGACCCGCAGCGCAAAATGCGGCGGCTGTACGGCGCACTGCGCACTCAATATCGTCATCTTCCCCGGCGGCGGCAGATATATCTCCGGCAACCGCTGCGAAAAGGGCGCGGGCAAGTCCAAAAATGCCGACATCCCCTCGCTCTACGAATATAAATATCAGAAAATCCTCTCCTGTGCGCAGAAAAAGCCCGCCGGCAAGCCGGTCGCAACGGTCGGTCTGCCGCTGGCACTGTCCTTCTACGAGCAGATGCCCTTCTGGACGACCCTGTTCACGAAGCTCGGCTTTGCCGTCCGGCTCTCCCGCGAGAGCGACCGCGGCGTGTACTACGAGGGTCAGCACACGATCCCGTCCGACACCGTCTGCTATCCGGCAAAGCTCGCACACGGCCATGTCGAGGACCTGCTCAATCAGGGCGTCGATTTCATCTTCTGGCCCTGCATGAGCTATAATTTCGACGAGGGCGCAAGCGACAACCACTACAACTGCCCCGTCGTCGCCTATTATCCGGAACTGCTCCGCGCAAACAATGCGCGCCTGACCCGCAAAAACTTCATCACGCCCTACATGGACTTCAACCACAAAAAGGGTATGCTGCTCGCAATGAAAAAAGCGCTCCGCGGGTACCGGTACACCGGCGACCTCAAGGAGGCGATTCTCGCGGCATATGAGGCGCAGAAACAGTTCCGCATGGCCAATGCCGCAGAGGCAAAGCGCATGGTCGATGCGGCGCGGGCTGCCGGCAGAAAGATCATCGTGCTCGCGGGCCGGCCGTATCACATCGACAAGGAAATCAATCACGGCATCCACAAGCTCATCACGAGCCTCGGCATGGCGGTCATCAGCGAGGACGCCGTCGCGGCGCTGGCACAGCCCGGAAAACTCGGCGTGCTGAACCAGTGGACCTATCACGCCCGGCTCTACCGTGCGGCACGGTATGTCACGACCCAGCCCGATATGCAGCTCGTGCAGCTTGTCTCCTTCGGCTGCGGCATCGACGCAGTGACCACCGACGAGGTGCGCGCCATTCTCGAAAAGGGCGGCAAGCTCTACACGCAGCTCAAGATCGACGAAATCAACAATCTCGGCGCCGCACGCATCCGTCTGCGCAGTCTGGTCGCCGCGATGGAGGATGCCGGCAGTCAGTCCGGCGCCCGCTGACGGACGCGCCCCGGCATCAGAACCTTTTTTCAGAGAGAACGCCTGCCGCGCAGGCAGAAAGAACAGGAAGATGCAGAATGAAATTCATTGACCAGCTCCGCGCAGAGGTGCGTCTGCACGGCGACATGGAGACAGATTTCCGCAGCAGGCGCTATCATCAGGCGCGGAATCTCGCCGCGAAATATGTCGATCTGATTGAGGAGCAGGCGCGGATTGCCGCACGCAGCGGCGAATATGAACGGCTGGAGGAGCGTGCGCTCATCAGCGGATTTCTTGCCGTCAGCGAAAAGGACTTCGAGGAACCGCTGATTCTGACCGAAAAGCAAAAGCATTTCATGCGGCATAAGACGCACGAAATCAGACTCAATGAGGAAAATGAGCTGTTCACGGTGTTTCTGTCGGCCTTCCGGCAGCTCTGCGAGGAGGAGCATATCATCTGCCACCCGTTTCAGGCACAGATCCGGGACGGCGAGGGCAGGCTCTGCTACCACACGCTTCCGATGACGCTGAAAAAGCCCAAAAAGGAGCAGATTGAAGCGCTCGGTTTTCCGTATCAGATCGAATTCTGAGGAGGTGCAGGTATGGCAGGGCAAACGGTCCGGGAGGAACACTTTTCAGAATCGCTCCGGCAGGCGGCGGCCATGCACAGCGCCGCGCAGATCGACCTGCAGAGCCTGCTGTTTCAGCAGGGCAGAGACATCGCACGGGCATATGTGGACATGATGAAGAGTTATGCGCAGCTTTCTGTCCGCTCCGGCAATTATGTGCCGGAGGGCGACCGGATGACGGTCACCGGCTTCTGCCGCGTCGAATCGGCGCACTTCGGGAAATCGCCGCTGTTCACCGAGGAAAAGGCGCATCAGGGGAGTATCTGGACGGCGCGGCTCTCGGAGCTCGGTCAGCGCGTCACCCGCCAAGTCACGCTGCAAGGCTCTGATCTGTTTGCGTCCTTCTGCACGAGCTTTGCGGAGTTCTGCGCCGCAGAGGGCATCCGGGCAGGGACCATTTCGGTTCTCGTGCGAAAAAAGGACGGCAGCTCGGAATTCCGGCCGCTGCCCGCCGCACTCGCCGCAAATGAACGGGCAGAATGCCTCGGATTTGTCTATCAGGTCACATTCTGAACAACAGTTTTGCCGCCGGCGCACTGCCGGTGAATCATCCGACAAGGGGGAGAATCACTTATGAAAAAAGGAAAGCTGCTTTCTGTACTGACCGGCATCGCACTGCTGATGCAGTCCGGTGCGGCAATGCCGGTGCATCCCGCGGCCGCCGGCGAAATGGCGCACGACCCGTCCCGCAATGTGCAGGAGGAGGGCGTCGGCAACCCGTTCAACTTCGGGGAGCGCATGGCGCCGGAGAATACGCCGATCGACGAGCTGCGCGCCATCAACCGCAAAATGACCGTGCAGCAGGTCAAGTACGCGCTTTACAAGGAAATCGACGAGCACTGGGATCTCATCACCGTGCGCTTCGGTCAGACGGAGCGCGAAAAGGTTTATGCGCTGTTTCTGGGTGTCGGGTCGCTGGAATCGACATTGGGCGGCAACGGCGACGGCGCCGACATCGAGACGGCGTTCTCCGAGGGCTTCGGCAAAAGCTCCGCCCATGCCTACGGCTCGCTGCAGACCGCGGTCACTGCGTTCAAAGACCCCGGCACGAGCTTCATGCAGGAGGAGGATGTCCCGGAGCTGGAATGGTATGAC
>JAFPQL010000167.1 GCA_017414145.1 Oscillospiraceae bacterium
GAAAGCCCTTGCAGATACGCAGATCAGAGATCTGCTCCCTGCATATCGGGCGATGATACCATAAACGCTTCGCTTTTATGGTATCATTGCAGTAACGAACACCAAAGCAAGGGGGAATCGCCGTGTCAGAGACAAATATCCGGGAATTCAGCCTGCTGGAGCCCGCCGGAACGCATCCGGCCTTTGTGCTCAGCAGCACCGCCGCCAATGACCTCTCCGTCAGTTTTCTTGCGGAGCATCTCGCACACAGCCGCACCGAAATCGAGCCGCTCCGGAAAATTCTGCTCCGGATGCCGGTCAGTGAGGCGGTCATCCGCTACCGCAGAGAAATCTATGCCGAACTGCGCGGCGATTCCGAACTGCGCCGTCAGCTCTATGAAATCTTTGATTCCATGCGCTTTTATGTGACAGACCGTCCCGTCATGGTCGGAGAATCGCCGTCGATTCTGGAGCTGTTCACCTTTTTCCGCTCGACGCAGTATTACATCGGCTGCATTCTGAAGCTGCGCGACGCCATCGAAGGGCGCAGCTTCCGCGCCGAAGGACTCCGCCGGTTCGCGGACTGCCTGAAGGTCATCTACACCGACAGCGGCTTTGAGGAGCTGTCAAAGGACATCGAGGCACTCGGCGAGGATGCGGGCCGCATTCACAGCCTGACGATCGGCGTCAACCTCGACCAGGACTTCCGCCCCCATGTGTCCGGCATCCTCTCGATGAACCGTTATTTCTTCGGCGAACAGGGACTGCTGAAGAATTTTGCCGCATTCCACCGGAAGGATCAGATCTCAGACGAGAACGATCACCCCGTGGACATGGCGGTTCACAGGGACGGACTGGACTGGATCGAACGCCATTTCCCGAACTGGGCAGGCGTCGGGCGTCCCGGAGACAGCACGCTGATGAACAATCTCAACAGCATCATCGAGCGGATGCTCCCCGCTCTGACCGGCAAGCTCAAGAAATTTCTCGACAAATATGTCGATGTCAGCGGCAAGGCGCTCGGCAGACTCGCTGACGAAATGCTCTTTTATCAGCGGTTCATCGAGCTGGAGGAGCGGCTCACCGCAAGCGGTCTGCCCTGCTGTGACGCCGTCTGCTCGGAGACGGCAACGGAGCTGCGGGATTTCTACAATCTCAAGCTCGCAATCTGCCGTGCAGAGGAAACCGTCGGCGAGGAGATCGTCTGCAATGACGCCGTGTTCACAAAGGCACACACCGTCTGGATCCTGACCGGCCCGAACCGCGGCGGAAAGACCATTCTGACGCAGGGGCTCGGACTGGCATTCCTGCTCTTTCAGAGCGGCGTATTTGTGCCGGCTTCCGCCGCGCAGATGCGCCCGTGCAGCGGCATCTACACCCATTTCCCCGTCGAGGAGGAGCGCACCGTTTCGCTCGGCCGCCTCGGAGAGGAAGCGGAGCGGTTCCGCGAAATCTGTAAGGCGGCAGACAGCGACAGTCTGCTGCTGTTCAACGAGTCCTTTGCAACGACCAGTCACACCGAATCGCTCTATATTGCGGAGGATGTGCTGAAATATCTCTGCTGTCTCGGTGCGCGCACCTGCTTCAACACCCATATGCACGAGCTGGCCGAACACGCCGCGCAGTTCGGCAAAACGGACGGCGCTGTCTGCGGCGCGGTCAGCGTGGTCATGGAGAGTGAGAACGGAAAACGCGCCTATAAAATCAGCTTCCGGCAGCCCGACGGCAAGAGCTATGCGCACGAAATTGCCTGTCAGTACGGCATCACCTTTGAGCAGCTGAGGCAGCAGCAGCGCGGAAAGGACAGTGACTCCGCATGAATTCGGAAGCATCCGGCAGCAGGGAATTTGAAGTTCTGCGGGCAGAGGCGGAATGGCAGCGCGCAGGTGCTTATTATGTCCGCATCCACGGCATGAACCGGCAGCACGGCATTTCGCTCCGGGAGGAGTTCGACGAGCACGACGGCGACGGCACGCGGTACATCGTGCTGCTCGATCAGGGCTACCCCGCGGCAACCTGCCGGTTTTATCCGCTTTCCCGCTCCCGCGTGATGCTGGGGCGCGTCGTCGTGCTGCCGGAGTACCGCGGTCAGGGGCTCGGACGCCGTACCGTCTGTGCGGCAGAGGCGTGGATCCGTGCGCTCGGATACCGTGTCATCGAGCTTGAGAGCCGCACGGAAGCGGTCGGCTTTTATCAGAAGCTCGGCTTCCGCATCACGGACGAAACCGTCATCAAAAGCGGTGTATTCGACTGCATCCGCATGGAAAAAGCCCTGTAAAGACAATGCGTTCAGATCACTGACGCAAAACACGGCGCCGTCTGCCTGCTCAGAGCGCGGTCACATACACCTGACACGGGTTTGCCTCGTCCCAGAGCGGCAGCACCTCAAATTCCTGAAAGCCCTGACTGAGATAAAAGCGATTGGTCGCGTCGTAGTCCGGATACATCCCCATTCTGACCGTTTTCACCTGCATGAACGCATAGCCGGCAGCAGCCGCCGCCTGCTTTGCCGCGGATACCAGTTTGGCGCCGATCCCCTGCCGGTGATGCGTCTTCAGAACGCCCATGACCGCCAGCTCCACCGTCGCCGCGCCCGTCTCCCTCAGGCAGAGAAATCCGACCGCCTCTGTCCCGTCATATGCGCAGAAGCACTGCATCGACGGGCTTTTCGCAATATAATCCTCCCTGCTCTCCTCGACCTCAAACCACTCCGGCAGCGCCTCCAGAATCCGCCGGACAACCCGCTGTTTTTCCGCTGCATCCCGCAGCGCTCTGACTGTAATCATATAAAAATCCTTTCTCTGAACGGTCAGCCGCGCCGCCGCAGTTCCCAGAACGCGACCGCACTCGCCGCCGCAACATTGAGCGAATCCACACCGTGCGACATCGGAATGCGGACGGTGTAATCACACGCGGCAATCGTTTCGGGGCAAAGCCCCTCCCCCTCTGTTCCCAGCACGATGCAGAGCCGCTCCGCGGACCCGATGCGCGGGTCATCCACCGGAACCGATCGGTCAGAGAGCGCCATCGCCGCCGACAGAAAGCCGCGCGATTTCAGCTTTTCCACGACCGGAGCGGCAGTCGGACAGTCGGCGCAGACCAGCCACGGCACCTGAAACACCGTCCCCATGCTGACACGCGCCGCCCGCCGGTACAGCGGATCGGTGCAGCCCGCCGTCAGCAGAACCGCGTCCACGCCGAGCGCCGCCGCCGAGCGGAACACCGCGCCGAGATTCGTCGGGTTCATGATGTTTTCCAGCACGGCAATCCGGTATGCGCCGTCCTGCGGGAAATCCCCCTCAGACTGCGGCTTCCGGCGCATCGCACAGAGGACGCCGCGTGTCAGATGATAGCCCGCAAGCCGCTCCATCTCCGCGGTTTCCGCCGCGTACACCGCGATGTCCCCGCAGGCGCCGATCAGCGTCCGGAGCGCCGGCGAAAGCTGACCGCGGTCGATCAGAAATGAAACCGGTTCATATCCGGCCGCCAGCGCCCTGCTGATGACATTCGGGCTCTCTGCAATGAACAGCCCCGGCGCCGGTTCATAAAAATGCAGCAGCTGCGTCTCGGAGCAGCTGAGCCATGCCTCCCACGGCGTCCCGTCCGTCGCCCTGATCTCATGATATTGCGGCATCTCGCACCTCACTTCGTCGATTTTTCCGGCTGTACGCCATTCTCCGGCTTCTATTATAGCACAGAAGCACACAAACCGCAAGATGATTTCAGCTTTTTGAAAAAAAGGCTTGACAACTCGTTCATTTTATGCTATAATGATAGGGCTGAATCCGAAAGGAGAGGTGTCCGAGCGGTTTAAGGAGCCAGTCTTGAAAACTGGTGATGCAGCAATGCACCGTGGGTTCGAATCCCACCCTCTCCGCCATTACCTATCCGGATATCGCATTCGCCACGCTGGAGAAATACCCAAGTGGTGAAGGGGCTCCCCTGCTAAGGGAGTAGGTCGGGAAAC
>JAFPQL010000020.1 GCA_017414145.1 Oscillospiraceae bacterium
GATGACATCGTTTGCCTTGGCGAGCACGACCTCGATGCTGCCGTCTCCGACGGGAAGAATCAGGCGTCTGCCCTTTTCGCGGACAGCGGTGCAGTCAAAGCCGAGCTGTTCAAGCAGTCCGACGGTATCTTTTTCGAGTCTGCCCTTGGTCAGGGCAATGCGAAGCGGTCTCTGCATCGTTATCCCTCCTTTGCCTGTTCGATCGGCAGGACGCTGTCGATGCCGTGGGCGGCGGCATAGCTGCGCGCCTCGTCCAGCGTCTCCGAGAGCGAGTGCTCGACGACCAGACCCTTTTCCCGCAGATTGCGGGCAGCCTCGACGGCATCCGCCTCACAGCCCTTTGCCGCCCAGATCAGCACATTGCTGGCGGGCAGGGGCGTTTCCGGCGCCTGCTGACGGCTCAGCACCTTGACCACGGCGTCGATGTTGACGGCAAAGCCCGTCGCGGGAACATCGTAGCCGAATTCGGCAAGCAGCTTGTCATAGCGGCCGCCGGAGAGGATTTCCTCGCCGTATCCGGAGAGATAGCCGCGCAGAATCATGCCGGTGTAATAGTCGGTGCGGTGCATCATGCCGAGATCGACGCGCACGCGTTCTTTCCCCGCGAACTGTGTCACGGACTTCCAGAGGTCATGCAGATCGTCGAGAATCGCGGCGATTTCAGGGCTCTTGCAGAGTGCGGACGCCTTGGAAAAGACCTCCTCTCCGCCGTAGAGACGGGGGAGCATCCGCAGTGCCGAAGCGGCATCCGATTCCGGCAGCGTGTCCAGCAGATCGTTCAGTGCGGGGTAGTTCTTGGATTCGATGCAGTCCCGGAGCTGCTCCTTGATGCGGTCGGATGCGGGAAGCTCCGCCATCAGTGTGCGGAAGAAAGCCGCATTGCCGAGCTCCAGCGCATATTCCTCCCCGCAGGCCTTGAGCGCGTCGGCGGCTGCCGCGATGACTTCCAGATCTGCCATGCGGGAGTCCGAGCCGATCAGCTCGATGCCGGACTGGGAAATCTCATCGTCTCTGCCCTTCAGGGTGGGGGAGATGACATGGATGTTCTGGTTATAGCACAGTCTGAGCGGCAGTGCAGCGTCGCGCAGTCTGGTCGCACAGACTCTGGCAATCGGGACGGTGTTGTCCGGTCTGAGCACCAGCAGTCTGCCCTTGGCGTCCGTGAGCTTATACATCTGCTCCTGCGGGACGGGCTGTGCCTTGCGGCTGAATACATCAAAGAATTCCAGCGTCGGCGTGATGATCTCGCTGTAGCCGCGTGCGGCAAAGAGCCCGTGCAGACGGCTTTCGATGTCACGGCGGAGCGTGCATTCCGCAAACAGGGAATCGCGGGTGCCTTCCGGCGTAATGCGGTCGTACTTGTTCATGAATAACTCCTTACAGAAACGGAATCGAAGCGGCTGCATTCACGGCTGATGCGATGACAGCAGCGTCTTCGGATTGCGGATGACGGCGACGGAACAGGGAATCCGGCCGGCGATGGCCGTGCGGAGCATTCCGGTGCCGCAGGCACATTCCGGCACCCGGTCGTCCGGCTGCATTTGCGCCGCGACGGCCTTAGCGGCTGCGCGGTTGACCTTGCCGTTCAAACAGGCTGTAACCGACAGATGCGGCATCCCGGAACACCGTGCATTCGGCTTTCGCTTTAGCGTGCTAACACGCTAACATAGTATCATGGTAACATGATAGCATATTATCAAAGAAAAGTCAAGTCAGAACAGAGAGAGCTGATTCGATTTCGGAAGATTTCCCAAAGCCCCCAGTGCATCCAGCGCTTCGATTGTTGCTTTTGACGCACCGCTCTGCTCCTGAAATTCCGCGACGGAGATGTAATCGCCGTGCTGAGCGGTTTCGTAGAGCTTCTCGGCAGCCTTTTCGCCGATGCCGTCGATCGCGGCGAACGGAATCCGCAGCTTGCCGTCCTCGATCAGATAATCGACCGCGTGCGACCGCTTCAGATCGACCGGCAGGAAGAAGTATCCGCGTGCCATCATCTCGTTGACGATGCGGAGGATATCGAGCAGGTCATTCTCCTTCTTGGAGCGCTCCTTGCCCTTGCCGACCAGCTCACGGATTTTCGCCCGTACCGCGTCGATGCCCTCTACGGCAAGCGCTGCGTCAAAGTCGCCGCCGCGGACGGAGAAATAGGTCGCGTAGTATTCCAGCGGTTTATAGAGCTTGAACCAGCCGAGCTTGATTGCCGCCGTGACATAGGCCGCGGCGTGCGCCTTCGGGAACATATACTTGATCTTGAGGCAGGAGTCGATGTACCACTGCGGCACGTCGTGGTCGCGGAGCATCTGTATCCGCTCCTCGGTGAAGGTCTTGGGCGCCTTGCCCTTACGGGTATCCTCCATGATCTGGAACGCCTGCTTCGGTTCGACCCCGTGATAGAGCAGATAGGTCATGATCGAGTCACGGGTTCCGATGACATCGGAAATCGTGCAGGTGCCGTTTGCGATCAGCTCCTGCGCATTGCCGAGCCACACATCGGTGCCGTGTGACAGGCCGGAAATCTGGAGGAAGTCGGAAAAGAGCTTCGGCTTTGCGTCGAGCAGCATCCCGATTGTAAAATTCGTGCCCATTTCCGGAATGCCGAGGGAGCCGGTCTTGCAGAAGATGTCATCCTCTGTGACGCCGAGCACGGAGCAGTCCGTACACATCTGGAACACCTTCGGGTCGGTGGTCGGAACATCGGCGATTTTGATGCCGGTCAGGTCTTCCAGATGCTTATAGAGCGTCGGGACAACATGGCCCAGCTCGTCGAGCTTCAGAATTGTGTCGTGCAGCTTGTGGAAGTCGAAGTGTGTCGTGATAATCATGTCGGAATCGTCGGTTTCGTCGGGGTCGCCGGGCTGCTGCACGGGGGTGAAATCGAAGATATCGAAGTCCTCCGGGATGACGACCATGCCGCCCGGATGCTGGCCGGTGGTTTTCTTGACGCCGACGCAGCCCGCGACGAGCCGGTTGATCTCGCTGTTGTTGACGGTGATGCCGCAGTCTTCGAGATAGTGCTTGACATAGCCGTAGGCGATTTTGTCCTGTACGCCGGAGATCGTGCCCGCCTTGAACACATTGGCTCTGCCGAAGAGCTCCTCTGTGTAGCGGTGCGATTCCGACTGATATTCGCTGGAGAAATTCTGGTCGATATCCGGCGCCTTGTCGCCGTCGAAGCCGAGGAAGGTTTCAAAGGGAATGTCGTGGCCGTCGCGCTTCATGTCGGTGCCGCATTCGGGGCAGTTCTTCGGCGGCAGGTCAAAGCCGGAGCCGACCTCGCCCTTCGTGAGAAATTCAGAATGCTTGCACTTCGGGCAGACATAGTGCGGCACGAGCGGATTGACCTCGGAGATGCCTGCCATTGAGGCGACGAAGGAGGAGCCGACCGAGCCTCTGGAGCCGACCAGATAGCCGTGCTTTTCGGAGTTTGCGACGAGCTTCTGCGCGATCATATACAAAACGGAGAAGCCGTGCTTGCAGATCGAGCCGAGCTCTCTGTCCAGACGCTTCTGCACGAGCTCCGGCAGCGGGTCGCCGTAGATGCTCTTGGCCTTTTCGGTGGTGATGCGGATGAGATCCTCCTCCGCGCCGGGAATGGACGGGGTAAAGGTGCCTTTGGGGATGGCGTGGCAGCGGTCGATTTTGTCCGCAATCAGATTCGTGTTTGTGACAACGACCTCATAGGCGCGGTCGGCGCCGAGATAGTCAAATTCCTCCAGCATTTCGTCCGTGGTGCGCAGATAGAGCGGCGCCTGATTGTCGGTGTCGTCAAAGCCGTTTCCGGACTGGAGAATCTGCCGGTAGATGCCGTCCTTTTCGTCCATGAAGTGGACATCGCAGGTCGCACAGACCGGAATGCCGAGGCGGTCGCCGATTTCCAGCACCTTGCGGTTATAGTCGCGCAGGTCCTCCTCCGTCTGGGCGGGATGCCGGTCGGAGCGCAGCATAAAGAGATTGTTTGCGATCGGCTGGATTTCCAGATAATCATAAAACCGGGCGATATCGAGCAGCTCCTCGTCGGGTCTGCCGTCCACAATCGCCGAGAACAGCTCACCCGCCTCACAGGCGGAGCCGTAGATCAGACCCTCCCTGTGCTTGACGAGCAGCGATTTTGGCATCAGCGGCTTTTTATAGAAGTAGTCAAGCTGCGAGTAGGAGACAAGCCGGTAGAGATTTTTCATGCCGGTCTGGTTTTTCGCAAGAATGATCTGGTGGTGGGAGCGGAGCTTTTTCGGGTCAATCGACGGCAGGACGGTGTTGAGATCACCGAGCGTGGTGAGCGGATAGTCCTTGACGATGCGCTCCATGAGCGTCAGATAGATTTTTCCGAGCATATAGGCGTCGTCCGCGGCGCGGTGATGCTCAAATTTGCCGAGCTTCAGATGCTTTGCGACGGTATCGAGCTTGTGGCGGGACAGCTCAGGCAGCACGGCGCGGCAGAGCAGCACCGTATCGAGTGTCACAAAGGGGTGATGGATGCCGTGACGCGCATATACCTCGCGCAGGAAGGAGGTGTCGAAGCCCGCGTTGTGGGCGATCAGCACCGGATTTTCCCCGCAGAATGCGAGAAACTGCCGGACAGCCTCCTCCTCCTTCGGCGCATCGGCGACCATGTCCTGCGTGATGTGGGTCAGCTCCTGAATATGCTTCGGAATGTCGCGTTCGGGATTGACAAAGGTGTCAAAGCTGTCTACGATGCGCATTCCCTTGATTTTCACCGCGCCGATTTCGGTCAGGCGGTCGTTTTTCGAGGAGAGGCCGGTCGTCTCGACATCAAAGACAATGACCTCGTCCTGCGGGGTGCGCGGGTCCGGGCTGTCGATGATGAGCGTGGCGGCAAGATCGTCCACGACATAGGCCTCACAGCCGTAAATGACGCGGAAATCCTTCCATTTTGCGGTTGCGTTCATCGCTTCGGGGAAGGCCTGCACGACGCCGTGGTCCGTGATCGCAATGGCGCGGTGTCCCCATTCGTGGGCGCGGGTACAGAGCGCCTCCGCCGAGGTGACCGCGTCCATTGCGGACATATTGGTATGCAGGTGCAGCTCGACGCGCTTGACCGGAGCGTCGTCGGTGCGGCGCTCTGCGTCATAGGTGTTGATCGCGTTCGGCTTGATGACAATATCGTGGTCGTAGGTGTCGTATTCGACAGAGCCGTAAATCAGCAGAGAAGCGCCTTTTTTGCACTGATCGAGCGGGAAGTCGGCGAGCTTCTGCTCATCGAGAAAGAGTTTGACCAGCAGGCTGCCGGTGTAATCCGTGACGGGGAAGGACACGATGGTCTTGCCGTTTTTGAGCTGGCGGGATTCCGGCTTTGCGAAGATTTCCGCGGCGACAGAAAATTTCTTTGCGCCGCCCGCCGTGCTGCCGATCTGCTGCACGACCTCGGAAATGGCAACCGGCTTTTCGCGCACCGTCCGCCCGTAGATGACGCTGAGGTCAGACTTGGCGGGCATTTCGGGCTGAATCTGCTTGATGTCGGCATGGAGCGCCGAGAAGGCCGGCGTATCGGGCTCTGATTGCTTCTCCTGCGGGATTTCATAGCGGTTTGCGGGGAGATCGGCGAGGGCGTCCGTCTGCATCCTGTTGTAGGCTTCTTCGGACACGCGCTGGACACCGCCCGCAAATTCGACCGTCAGCGAAACGGAGTAGATCGAACGGATGGCTCTGGCAAGCTCCTCGCGGAAGTGCGTCCGCTCCAGAATATCGACGCCGCCGTGCTGCAGGCCGATCGAGAGCACGCCGTTTTCGCAGGTCAGCTCGGCGCCTTCGAGAAAGCCGTTGATCAGCGGCAGATCGCGGCGCAGGGACAGAAAAAGATCGGGCAGCTCCGCGACGGAAAACGCCTCTGCGGGATAGCGGCAGAGCAGTCTGGCCGATTGCAGGGAAAGGCGCGACGCCAGCTCCGTCTCAAAGGCGGAGATGTCAGCGAAGGGAACTGTCCGGTCGAATTCGGTTTCAAAAAAGAGCCTTGTGTGGTCGGGATTGGTCATGACACGCCGGATCCTGCCTTCCAGCACATGATCGGGAAGGTTTTTGGCGTATTCGCGCAGAAAATCGCGCAGTGTCTGCATCATGAGCGTTCTTGTCCTTTCCGTGTGTTTTCATGCAGAGCGGTTCCGTTCAGACGGCATGGAACATTTGTCACAATTGTACCGTTTTGTATGATCCGAGAAAGCTCGGCGGAGATTCTACAGTGTTTTCACATTGCTTCCCGTTTGATCACCAGTTCTGCCGCTTCATCGCATCATGCAGTTGATGCTCCAAATTCTGAGGCAGTGGAATGTACTCCACCGGCACCCCGAAGATTCTAAGTGCATTTGCGAGATTGGAGTTGCCCTCAAGCTGTTCTTTCGTCTGCTTGCAGCAAACGACAATGATTTTATTCATCTGGATGTTTGCTGCTTTTTCATAGAGCAGCATTTTCAGGACATCCGCTGCGATTTTGTGCAGTTGAGCGGGTTTTAGCTTGCCGAGATGAGAATATATTTCTCCGATGATATGTGCAGATTCTGAATAAAAATCCGGAACAATGATGCTGTTTGGCGTACCGGGCAGCGGCAGTTTCTTGTTTGGCTCTAAATCCGGTATCTGCAATTTCTCTTTGATGTGATTGAACTGTATTTTTTCAATATCACACTGAACAGACGCATCGTGACAGTTCTGAGTCATCCCGTTATCACCTTTCTCCTTACAGCTTTTCGATCTCTGCGAGGAGCGCCGGGATGATCTCCGCTTCCGGCACCTTTCTGAGAATCTGATCGCCCTTGAACAGCACGGCACAGCCGTCACCGCCCGCGATGCCGATATCGGCTTCTCTGGCCTCGCCGGGGCCGTTGACGATACATCCCATGACGGCGACCTTGATGTTCTTTTTGCAGCCGCGCAGCGCCTGTTCGACGGCATTTGCCGTGCCGATCAGGTCAATGCGCGTGCGCCCGCAGGTCGGGCAGGAAACGAGCTGTACGCCCTCTTTTCTGCCGACTGCTTTGAGAATGTCCTGCGCGGCGGCGATTTCCTCAATCGGGTCGGCGGTCAGGGAGACGCGGATCGTCTCGCCGATGCCGTCGCAGAGCAGCGAGCCGATACCCGCCGCAGATTTGATGAGTCCCATGCGGGCAGTGCCGGCCTCGGTGACGCCGAGGTGCAGCGGGTAACTGCAGGACTCTGCCGCCAGACGGTAGCAGGCGATCATATTCTGCACATCCGAGGATTTGATCGAGATGACGATGTCGCGGAAATCGCACTGCTCCAGCAGACTCGCGTGACGGAGCGCACTCTCGACGAGTGCTTCGGGCGTCGGCGCGCCGTACTTGGCGAGCAGCTCCTTTTCAAGCGACCCGGAGTTGACGCCGATGCGGATCGGGATGCCCTTTTCGCGGCATTTGTCCGCGACGGCCTTCACGCGGTCCATGCCGCCGATGTTGCCGGGGTTGATGCGGATTTTGTCGATGCCGGCGTCTGCCGCAGCGAGTGCCAGACGGTAATCAAAGTGAATATCCGCGACGAGCGGGATGCGGACCGCCTGCTTGATTGCGGGAATCAGCGCGATTGCGTCCTTGTTCGGAATCGCGGCGCGGAGAATCTCACAGCCGGCGGCTTCCAGCGTCTTTGCCTGCCGTACGGAGCCTTCGAGATCGTCCGAGCGGGTGTTGAGCATGGACTGAATGTAGATATGCTTTCCGTCGAGCAGACATTGCCCGACTCTGACAGGATGCAGATTTCTCATCACATGAGCGTCCTTTCTTCTTTGTAGGGGAGCCATGTCACCAGCCCGCGGTGCTTGACAATGACAACGCAGTTTGCGGAGCCGTCGCCGGTTTTCGCGTGCAGCGTGTAGCGCCCGTCCGGCTGATAGAATACGAGATAGCTTTCATACCAGACTCTGCCGTGCTTGCCCGTGTGCTTGACATCGTACATATGGTCGATCGGAATGATTGTGTAGACGGCGGTTTCATCGAGCGTCCGCCAGATCATGACATGGATGAGCTGGAATGTGACAAAGATTCCCGCGGGCGCCAGACAGCAGACCAGCGCCGACGCAAGCGAGCCCCCGCTCATGCGCGGCAGCAGCAGGTTTCCGCCGCAGATGACGCTGAACAGCACGGCATAGAGGGTCGCCTCGTTCGGGAAGGTGATACGCTCGCGAACCGCCGCGGCAAGTGCCGGATTGGCAGGGAGCCAGAGCGGCAGCTCCGTCGCTGCGCAGATTTCCCGCTCGTCACTGGTCAGATTCTGATTCATGAAGAAGCAGGCTGTCAGCACGGCCAGCGGACACGCGAACATCAGCACGAGCTGGAAGAACGGGTTGAAATCCGTGAAGAGCATCCCGATTGTCGGGACGAAAACGGAAGCCAGCGCAAGATAGAACGGGTAAACCTTGCCGCCGAACGGGCAGGAATATTTGAGCCTTTTCATATGTGTTACCTCGTGACGGGTGACGCGGCGGGCGCGTTTTCTTTATCGTTGGAATATCTTGATGACATCCTGGAAGGTGACGGCGATCATCAGCAGCATCAGCAGGGCGAGTCCGGCAAAGTGAATTGTACCCTCGACCTTTGCGGGAATCTGCTTTCGGCGGAAGGCCTCGATGATGAGAAAGACCAGTCTGCCGCCGTCCAGTGCGGGAAAGGGAATCAGATTGAAGATGCCGACATTGATCGTGATGAAGCTCATCAGCTCAAAGAGCGTCAGGCAGGCCTCGCGGAAGGAGCGGGACTGCTGGACATATTCCGCGGTCGTGTCCACGATGCCGACGACGCCGGACAGGTCGTGGAAGCCGTATTTTCCGCGGATCAGATCAAACAGCGTAATCCAGATCAGACGCGCCGTGGAAACGAAATTGCGGCAGGTGTAGCTCAGCACATTGCCGACGGTTTTCTTCGCGCCGTAGACGCGGAAATCGAGCAGACCCTGCGTCTCGGTGTCGAGGAATTTGACGCCTTCCAGCGAGACGCGCTCGCCGTTTCGCTCGACGACGATGTCAAAAGTCTCGCAGTTGTCGTTCTGCAGTGCGTAGGAGATATCGGACGCGGTGAAGATGTGCATTCCGTTGATGGAGATGAACCGGTCATCGACCTGAAGCCACTCGTCCGAAGTTGCGATGTCCTCGCCGGCACCGTTGGTGTGGAAGTCCGCAATGGAATTGGTCGTAATCGCGGTATCCGCGCAGCAGGCGAGGATAATCAGGAAGAATCCGAGAATCAGATTCATGACGGCGCCCGCGACTGTGACCAGCATCCGCTTCCAGACCGGCTGACGGCGGAACGCTCTGGGGTCGCTGCTGCTCTCGTCCTCGCCCTCCATGGCGCAGTACCCGCCGATCGGCAGCACGCGCAGGGAATACTTCGTTTCGCCGCGCTGCTTTGAGAAGATTGCCGGCCCCATGCCGATCGAAAATTCAAGTACCTTAATGCCGCATTTTTTGGCGACAACGAAATGTCCCGCTTCGTGAATCATGATGATGATGCCAAAGCAGAGAATTGCAACGATCACAGTGAGAAAACCCATAAGAAATGCCCTTTCTGATACGATAATTTCATAGGAAACCGGGGATGCCGGATCGGTCAGACTGCCGGCGCATCCGCTTCGATCTGCTCCGCCACGAACGCTCTGGCGGCGCGGTCTGCGCGGACGACATCCTCGTAGCAGGTGAGCGGTGTGACCGGCAGGCTGTCCAGCGCCGCCGTCACCAGCTCCCCGATGCGCAAAAACGGAATCCGCCGTGCGAGGAAGGCCGCCACGGCCGCTTCATTCGCGCCGTTTGCCGTGACAGGCGCGGTGCCGCCCGTTTCGCTTGCACGGATGCAGGCGGTCAGGCAGTCAAATGTCTCATAGTCCGGCTTTGCGAAGGTCAGAGTCCCGCAGTCGGTCAGCGAGAGCGGTCTGGTGGGGCAGGGGAGCCGGTCGGGGTAGAGCAGCGCGTACTGAATCGGAATCTTCATGTCCGGAACGCCCATCTGCCCGATGACGGATTCATCGTTGTATACGACTGCCGAGTGCAGAATGCTCTGCCGGTGGACAACGATCTCGATCTGGTCGGCCCTGAGGTCAAAGAGCCAGCGCGCCTCGATAAACTCCAGTCCCTTGTTCATCAGCGTGGCGGAGTCGATTGTGATTTTATTGCCCATGCTCCAGTTCGGATGCCGGAGCGCGTCCTCGACGGAAATCTGCCGCAACTCGTCTTTTGTTTTGCCGAAGAACGGCCCGCCCGAGGCGGTCAGGATGATCTTTTTGAGCTGTTTGCGCTGATTGCCCTGCAGGCACTGGAAGATCGCGGAATGCTCACTGTCCAC
>JAFPQL010000168.1 GCA_017414145.1 Oscillospiraceae bacterium
AGGCAGGGGAGCATATCGTCGCGCAGAAGACGATCTACGGCGGCAGCTACAACCTGCTGGCGCACACGCTTCCGCAGTACGGCATCGAGACGACCTTCGTCGATGCGCACAACCTCGCAGAGCTGGAAGCCGCGATCCGTCCGAATACGAAGGCGGTCTATCTCGAAACGCTCGGCAACCCGAATTCCGATATTCCGGACATTGACGCGGTTGCGGAAATCGCACACCGTCACGGTCTGCCGCTGGTCATCGACAACACCTTCGGCACGCCGTTCCTGATCCGTCCGATCGAGCACGGCGCGGATATCGTCGTACACTCCGCAACCAAGTTCATCGGCGGCCACGGCACTACGCTCGGCGGTGTGATTGTCGATTCCGGCAAATTTGACTGGAAGGCATCCGGCCGCTATGCCCCGATTGCCGCACCGAATCCGAGCTATCACGGCGTTTCCTTTGCGGACGCGGTCGGCCCTGCGGCATTTGTCACCTATATCCGTGCGGTGCTGCTGCGCGATCAGGGCGCTGCGATTTCCCCGTTTGCGGCATTTCTGCTGCTGCAGGGCACCGAGACGCTCTCGCTGCGTCTGGAGCGCCATGTCGAGAACACCAAAAAGGTGGTCGAATTCCTGAAGCGGCATCCGAAGGTCGCAAAGGTCAATCATCCGTCTCTGCCGGAGCATCCCGACCACGCACTCTACGAAAAATACTTCCCGAACGGCGGCGGCAGCATCTTCACCTTTGATATCAAGGGCGGTCAGAAGGAGGCGTTTGCCTTCATCGACCATCTGGAGATTTTCTCGCTGCTCGCCAATGTTGCAGATGTCAAATCGCTGGTCATTCACCCCGCAACGACCACGCATTCCCAGCTTTCAGAGGAGGAGCTCGCCGGTCAGGGCATTTCACAGGCGACGATCCGGCTCTCTGTCGGCACCGAGCACATCGACGATATCATCGCCGATCTCGAAAAGGGCTTTGCGGCTGTCTGACGGTGCGGACTGTTCCGGGTTCCGCGTTTCCTCCTGTCAGAAAATCACTCCGGTCTGCTGAGATCGGAGTGATTTGTCCGTTATGCTGCGAAATGACGGCGGGGAACGGGAATTCTCACTGCGAATGCCGCGGATTCATGCCGCGTTCGCTTGACAAACTGCAAAAACCGTGCTATAATACGACTGCAAACTGATAAAGGGGAGCTTGACCTGGCAGGCTGAGAGGGTGCGCCGATGCACCGACCCGAAACCTGATTCGGATAATGCCGACGGAGGGAAACAGAGGATTCTGCGCTGCCGGCTGTGTTCGGCGGCGCATTTCGTTTGCCGGCCTCCCCTTGGAAACTACGGATGAAAGGACGGTTCAAAACATGAAAAAAACCAAAACCATTGCGATCGTGGAGGGCGCGATCATGCTCGCGCTTGCGATTGTCCTCAGCCTGATTACCCCGTTCAGAAATCTGCTGCCCTTCGGCGGCTCGATCACGCTGGTCTCCATGCTGCCGATCTGCCTTTACAGCATCAAGCACGGCGTCCTGCGCGGACTTTGTGTGTCGTTCCTGTTCGCGGCGTTTCAGTTCGTGCAGGGCATTCAGGACGGTCTGTTCGGCTGGGGCCTGACTGCCGGGCTGCTGATTGCCTGCATTTTCCTGGATTACTTCCTCGCCTATACCGTGATCGGTCTGGCTGGCATCTTCCGCAAAAAGGGACTGTCCGGCTGGATTGCCGGAACGGTCATCGCGCTGGTGCTGCGCTTTGTCTGCCATTTCCTCAGCGGCGTCTATGTGTTCGGTTCTACCGGCAAGATCTGGAAACAGCTCGATTTTGTCGCCGAAAGCAAGTATGTCTACAGCGCGCTCTACAACGGTGCGTATATGCTGCCGGAGATCATCCTGACCGTGGCGGGGGCTGTGGTGCTTTACAGCGTCAAGCCGATCCGGAATCTGCTCACCCCGAAGGATGAACAGTCCGCGTGACATGAAAATCAACAAGCCCGAAAGCGGTGTGAAAGCTGCTTTCGGGCTGTTTTTTTGTCAGGAAATTACGAATGAAAGTATCTCCGACGGATTTTTCATGAGGGCAGCGCCCCGTTTCAAATCCATCGGAGATACCGATTGATTCAGTGGTTTCTTATGATTCTGCCGGAAAGACCGCAAAATGCGTTTCCAGCGTCTCCAGACCGGAGTCCCCGCCGAACAGCTCTGTCAGGCGCGCCGACAGTGCCGGAAAGCGGTCTGTGCGGATGTCAAACAGCAGCGATACCTGTTCGCCGAAGTCGCTGCCCGCGTCGATCACGCCGTATTCGGGCAGCAGATAGCTGACCTTGCCGTACATTCCGTATTCGGTTTGCAGCCGGACGCGGAATGCCTCGCAGTAATGCAGCTTTTCCGCGGCCTGTGCGGCACGCGCCGCCGCCTCGGTATAGGCGCGGGTCAGTCCGCTTGCGCCGAGCAGCACGCCGCCGAAATAGCGCGTGACGACGATGAGCACATCGGTGAGTCCCGCTTTCTGCAGCACACTGAGGACAGGGATGCCGCCCGTACCCTGCGGCTCGCCGTCGTCGCTGTAGCGCGAGACATCCCCGCTGCGCAGGCGGTATGCCCAGACATTGTGGCGTGCCTTGTGGTGCTTCGCCCTGACGCTGTCTATGATCTGCTGACACGCCGCCGCGTCCGATACCGGAAAGAGCTGCCCGATGAATTCCGAACGCTTCTCCGTATAGGACGCCTCAACCGGCGCGGCTGCCGTTGTGAATTCGATCATCGTATCACCTGCGGTTCACCGGACGGTCAGCGGAAAACCGGCGGCTGCGAGCGAAACCTTTTCACCGGTGAGCGTCGTCGCCTCCGTCAGCTTCATCGAGAACTGATAGACCTGCCCGGATTTCGCATCCTCCGGCACATCGAAGTAGCAGGTGAACAGCGTGCCGTCCGCCGTGACATTTTCCGTCTGATAGCCCGCGAAGCCGACTGTATGCCTGTCCTGATTGACAAAGCACTGGGCGTTGAGATCCGGTGCGGCATCGCCGAGCGTGAAGTCCGCGGCCGGAGTGTTGACGGTGACGCCGGTCAGTGCGGCATCGTAAAAGAGGCTGAGCCCGATGACCGCAAATCCGGGATTGTTCTTCACCTTGACCGGCACCGCGACGCGCTTTTCGCCGGGGGCAGCTGTCAGCGGATCGCCGCAGAGCTGCGGGGCGGAGCTGTCCGGTGCAGCGGCGGTAGTCTGATCGGATTGTTCAGCGCTGGGTTTCGTGCCGTCGGTGCTGTCCGCTTGATGCGCAGAGGATGCCGGACGCTGTGCCGTACCGGATGCCGCGGTCGTGCTGTCAGACTGTACGGCATCGCCGGAAGCAGTCGATTCCACGCCGGTACCGGTTGTCTGTGCGACGGATGTTCCGGTGCCGCTGCCGACCGGCTCCGATGAGCCCTCTTTGCTGCACGATGTCAGCGGGAGAGAGAGCAGCAGTGCGGCAGCACCGACTGAGAAAACACGCTGCAGATTGAGATATTTCATTTAAGCAGAACTCCTTTCGGTTTCCGGCGGCACATAGCGGACATTCTGCTGTGAAAATGTCTGCGGAAGCCGCCGCAGGGACAGCACGGTCAGGCGCGGTTCCGCCGCTGCGGTTTCCAGCAGCTCCGCGTCCGGCAGTGCGGTTATGACAATCAGGGAAGATGCGGCATCCTGCCGGCAGACCTGCCGCACCAGCTCGGAAAATCTGCCGGTGATGGTAAACGGCAGCGCCGCGAGCAGGCGTCTCAGGCGCAGAACGGCATCGGCGCCGGTATCGGGCAGTGTCTCGGCAGGGAGCCCACCGATTTCGGTATTGGCGCAGAAGCGCACGGGAATCCGCTGCACCGCCGCCATATGCAGCACCGCCGCGGAGAGCCGGATGCCCTCCTCATAGAGCCGGCGGTCGGAGGTCTGTCCGCGGTCGGTCTCGCGTGTCTGCACATTGAGCAGGACGGTGACGGCGGGAGAGATTGTCTCGTGAAACTGCCGGATCATCGGGCTGCCCATGCGGGCGGTCGCCGACCAGCAGATGTCGCGGAGCGGGTCGCCGTCCGCATACGGGCGGATGCCGCAGAACGCCAGACGGTCCGGCATCAGGCTGCGCTGCCGGATGAAATCGCCGGTCAGCTGCTCCGGCGCGGAATCGGGCAAAGCGATCTCCCGCACGGCAGGCAGCACGCGGATCGCCGCGACCGCTTCCGGAAAAACACGGGACTGTTCCCCGCCGCCGAATAAATCGGACAGAATCAGAACCGCGTGCGAAACGGTGAATTCGCCGCGCTGCGTGCAGATGACCTTCCAGCGCCGTTCGATTCTGCGGTATGGACGCAGCGTGAACAGGCTGGACACAAAGCGCGTCTCGCCGGAGACGGTGGACTGCTTCGACGCGAATTGCAGGGCGGCAGCGGTGGTC
>JAFPQL010000169.1 GCA_017414145.1 Oscillospiraceae bacterium
ACCGCATCCAGTTCATCGTCATGGAGTACATTGACGGCAACACACTGAACGAATACATGGAGCTCCAGGGGCAGCTCGACTGGAGAGATGCAGTGCATTATATCCTCCAGATCCTGCGCGCTTTGCAGCATGCACACAGCAAGGGCATCGTACACCGCGACATCAAGCCGCAGAATATCATGATGCTGCAGGACGGCACCATCAAGGTCATGGACTTCGGCATTGCGAAGTTTGCCCGTGAGGACGGCAAAACCGGTACCGACAAGGCGATCGGCACCGTACACTATATCAGCCCGGAGCAGGCACGCGGCGCCGTGACGGACGCCAAGAGCGACCTTTACTCCGTCGGCGTCATGTTCTATGAGATGCTGACCGGCAAGAAGCCGTTTGATACGGATAATCCGGTGAGCATTGCCGTGATGCATATGCAGGCGGAGGTTCCGCTGCCGCACACGATTCGCCCCGACATTCAGACGGGTCTGGAGGAGATCATTCTGCGCGCCATGCAGAAGGATCCGAAGGACCGCTATCAGTCTGCCCGCGAGATGATGGACGACATCGAGTCGTTCAAGGAGGATCCGGACGGATGTGTGTTCGGCTATTTCCCGCAGCTGCTCGGCACGCAGAAGGCCGCGTCCGGCGATGAAAAGACCCGCTTCTTTACGCCGGTCGATCAGCCGCAGGAGCAGCCGGTGCGCGACGAGGTGCGCGCAAATCCCTACTATGACGACGAGGATGACGAGGACGACGACGAGGACTACGAGGAGGAGGAAAAGAGCTCCTTCTTCGTGCCGCTGCTCAGTGCCGTCATCATCGTGGTGATTATCATCGGTGCCGTGATGGGCACCAGTATGCTGGTCGATGCACTCAAGCGGTCACAGACAGAGGGCTCCGTAAAGGAGAACGAGATGCCGAACCTGATCGGCATGGACTACGACGAGGCAGTGCAGCAGTATTCCAAGTTCCTGAACATCAAGATTGACACGACGGAGTATTCGACGCAGGAGCGCGGCAAGATCTTCAAGCAGAGCGTGCCGGAGGGGGACCCGGTCGGCAAGGGCGATGTGATTCTTGTCAATGTCAGCCTCGGAAACCGCAAGGTCCGTGTCCCGAATGTTGTCGAATATGACTTTGAAATCGGCAGAGCGGAGATCGTAAACAAGGGACTGCAGGTGACGCGCCATGTCAAGTTTGACGATAAGATTCCGGAGGGCAAGATCATCGAGACGAATCCGGCTGCGGATGCAGAGGTCGAGTCCGGTTCGGTCGTCATCGTGGTCGTCAGCCGCGGCGAGAACAAGCAGACCGTCGAGGTGCCGAAGCTGGTCGGTATGACAATCGAGGATGCGAAGAAGCTCGCGAATTACAACGGCCTGGAGCTTTCCGTGGATGAGGTCAATTCCACAGAGCCTGCCGGCACCATCACCTATCAGGGCATCAATCAGGGCGAGCAGGTTGTCGAAGGCCAGATCATTCAGGTGCGTGTCTCCAACGGTATCCCGCCTGAGAAGACGGTGCGCATCTCGTTCCCGATTCCGTCCGCTGCAAAGGGTACCTTCCACATCACGCTCTATCAGGGAGGCAGCGAAAAGGTCGTCGGACAGCCGTTCAATGTGGATATGGCTGCGGGTGCGACGGCTGTGGCCGTGACCGGCAGCGGAAAGGTGGAGCTGGTTGCAGCGCTGACGAATGAAAGCAACGGCAAGTATACGAAGATCGGCACTTATACGGTCGATTTCGACAACGGCATCGTCAGCAACTCCAATGCGGATGTCACCAAGGCATTCCGCGAGGTGGACGGCCTGATTGAGGTTTCGACCTCCTATTCGTGGAGCGGCGGCTCGGATGAGACGACCAGCACCAGCCGGACATGGTGGTCGCCCTCCAGCACGGCCTCGTCGTCCTCTTCGACGACGGCGACGACGGCTGCCGGCAACGACGACTGAACCGTATGGACGGACTGATTATCAAAGCAATCGGGGGACTTTACTGGGTAGAGTCCCCCGACGGCGCAGTTACGGCGTGTAAGGCACGCGGCATTTTCCGCCGGCAGGGGATCTCTCCCTGTACGGGCGACCGCGTGCGGACAGAGGACGGCTGCATTACGGAGATTCTCCCGCGGAAAAACCAGATCATCCGCCCGCCGCTGGCGAATCTGGACAGGCTGTTTTTCGTGCAGGCGGTGACGGAGCCGGCGCCGAACCTGCAAATTCTCGACAAGTTTCTGGCGGTCTGTGTCTATAAGGGCATCGCACCCGCTCTGGTCTTCACAAAGCTCGATCTGGGCGATGCAGAGCGCTATGCGTCACTCTACCGCGGGACGGGCTTCCCGGTCTTCTGCGTGGACTACACGCAGTCTGAGAGCGTGCGTGCGGTCTATGACGCGCTGGAGGGGAGCATCAGCGCCTTTACGGGGAATTCCGGCGTCGGAAAATCGACATTGCTCAATGCGCTCGATGTCCGGCTTCAGCTGGAAACGGCGGACATCAGCCGCAAGCTCGGCAGAGGCCGCCACACGACGCGGGAGACGGCGCTCTACACGCTGCCGCACGGCGGACGGGTTGCCGATACGCCCGGCTTCTCGACCTTTGAGACGGAGAGCTACGCGCAGATTGCGCCGGAGGAGCTGGCAGACTGTTTTCCGGAATTCCGGCAGACAGCGGGCGCGTGCCGGTTTGCGGACTGCCGCCATCAGAAGGAGCCGGACTGTGTGATCCGGCAGGCGGTGGCAGACGGAAAAATTCCGCAAAGCCGTTATGAGAGCTATCTTGCGATGCTGACAGAAGCGATACAGCGGAAATCGTGGTAAGGATCCGGCGAACCCCGAAAACAGAGCAAACCGGCGCTGTCCCATGTTCACGGACAGCGCCGGTTTTGATTTTGGCAGCCCAAAAAGCACCCGCCGCGGAATTTGCTCCGCGGCGGGTGTCAGCTTTTCAATTACTTGTTGAGCTTTGCCTCGATCTGATCGAGCACATCATACAGCTTCTGCGGAATCTTGCCGCCCTTTGCTGCGATGTCTTCATCGTAGTATCTGCGCATCTCCTTGATTTCAGCCTTCCAGAGATCCTTGTCAACTGCGACAAAATTAAACGATTATGACAACAAAACAATTAGCAGAAAGAGTAAGTTGGGAGTGGTGCGGCAGTGGCACTTACGAAGTTACAATCTCTTACATGGGTAAGCAATACCAC
>JAFPQL010000170.1 GCA_017414145.1 Oscillospiraceae bacterium
AATCGGATTATCCGGTCGTTTCAGCAGGTCTGACGCCGGACGCGGATGAAAACGGGAAGCTGACCTCGTTCTATGTGCATCCGGAAATGGGTGAGGGGCTTTATAATATGTGCTTTGTCTCCGGCGGAAAGGTCTGCTATCTGGTGCAGCTCAGACTGACACCGGAGCCGGCGGAGTAACAACAGCGGCCTGAATCTGTCCGGAAAGCGGAAAGGAGACTGAGAGACAGCGAATGGACTGGAATGACCTGATTGCGCAGCAGAAGCCGGAAAAGCCGAAATACACCGCAAAGGAAAAGCGCGGGTGCATCGTGCTGGCCGTCATTCTGCTGATTGTACTGCTGATCGCGTATAAGATCCTGCACACGCCGTGGATGGCGGCAACGGCGTTCGGCGCCGTGTTTTTCCTGATCGGTCTGCGCATTGCACGGCAGACAAAGGCGGATGTGAAGCCGCAGTGGCGTCTGCCGGCCGCCCTGCTGATCATCGGCGCGGTGATGCTGCTCACCGGTCTGACGGCGCTGCTTTCAGACGGCTTCGGACTGCGCATTCTGCCGGAGAGCGAGCAGTTTCGTCATCGCTTCAAGTCCGTGGCGTTTATTCTGACCGGCACCGGAATTCTGGCTTATATGGCGGCGGGGCTGATTCATAAAAAGCGCTGGTGCAGGGAGCGCGTCGAGGCGCTCTGCACCGACCTGATCCGGAAACGGTCGCGGCACACCGTCTATGTGCCGGTCTATGAGTATTTCAGCGGCGGGACGACGCATCAGATCCGGGACAGCATCGCAATGAATTACGCGAATCCGAAGATCGGAGACACCCGCGTCATTTACATCGACCCGCAGTATCACGACGAGATGCTCGATCCGAAGCGGTACTTCTTTTTCCTGCTGCTGCCGGGTGTGATGGCGCTGTTTCTCATCGGCATCGGCATATGGCTCTGGACCGTGTAAAGCCCGCACAGCGGACGGTGCTGCGGTCTGTCTGCCGGAACCGGCAGCGCATCCCCTTGAACGATATTTGAACTGGAGGAACGAAAATCATGAGCAAGGTGTTAATCATCGGCTGCGGCGGTGTCGCATCCGTCGCAATTCAGAAATGCTGTCAGAACGACGCAGTGTTCAGCGAAATCTGCATCGCAAGCCGCACGGTCTCTAAGTGCGACGCGCTGAAGGCGAAAATTGAGGCGGAGGGCAGGACGAAAACCGTCATCACGACCGCCGCGCTCGACGCCGACGACAAGGACGCGGTGCTCGCGCTCATCAAAGCCTATCAGCCCGATGCCGTGCTGAATCTCGCGCTGCCCTATCAGGATCTGACGATCATGCAGGCCTGCCTCGAAGGCGGCGTCCACTACATTGACACCGCAAACTATGAGCCGGAGGACACCGACGATCCCGCATGGCGCGCCGTCTACGAAAAGCGCTGCAGGGAGCTCGGCTTCACCGCGTATTTTGACTATTCGTGGCAGTGGGCATTTGATGAGAAGTTCAAGGCGGCGGGTCTGACCGCACTCTGCGGCTCCGGCTTTGACCCCGGCGTCACCTCGGTCTTTACGGCCTATGCCTTAAAGCATTATTTCGACGAAATCCACTATATCGACATTCTGGACTGCAACGGCGGCGACCACGGCTATCCCTTTGCGACGAATTTCAATCCGGAGATCAATCTCCGCGAGGTCTCCGCAAACGGCTCCTACTGGGAGAACGGTCACTGGGTTGAAACAAAGCCGATGGAGATCAAGCGCGAGTACGATTTCCCGCAGGTCGGCAAAAAGGATATGTATCTGCTGCACCACGAGGAGATTGAGTCCCTCGCAAAGAACATCCCGAA
>JAFPQL010000171.1 GCA_017414145.1 Oscillospiraceae bacterium
ACGGCAGAATCAATGCGGTTGATCTGGCGCTGCTCAAGCGTCTGCTGCTGTCGAGCGGCGGTCAGTCTGACGACCCGCAGCCCTCGTCGCGCTATGTGACACAGATCACCTACGCCGAAAACGCTGTCACACTGAAAAATGCGGACGGCGCAGTCATTTCGCCCGATCAGGCGGAAAATGTCACCGTCGAAAACGGCACGGTCGTCACAGTGACGAAGCCGACCGATGCCGGTGAAATCAGCGCGGACGGCGAATGCAGTCAGGGACAGCTCCGCATTGATGTGGACAAAACCGCGTATCCGGACGCGCAGGTCGCAGTCAGTCTCCGCGGCCTGACGCTCGCAAACAGCAGCGATTCCCCGATCTACGCCGCGTCCGTCGGCGACGAGCTCGTGCTGACGGTCAAGAAAGACACGGTCAATACAATCTCCGACGGCACAAGCTATCAGAACGCAGACGGCAGCGCCGGTGCGGTCTATGCCTGCGACGACCTGAAAATCAAGGGCAAGGGCACGCTGATTGTCAACGGAAACTGCGAGGACGGCATCGTCTCCAAGGACGATCTCAAGCTCTGGAACGGCAATCTGCAGGTCAATGCAGCGGATGACGGCATCCGCGGAAAGGATTCCGTGCGCATCGGCGATCCCGATGCTGCCGAAGGGTACGATTCGCTCAGCGTCACTGTCAAAACAACCGGCGGCGACGGCATCAAGTCCACCGGAACCGACGAGGGCAAGGGCTTTGTCCGCATCAACGGCGGCACCGTGACCATCGACTCGTATCTGGACGGCATCTCCGGCGAACAGTCCGTCGAAATCAACGGCGGTACGATCACGATTGACAGCTCCGACGACTGCCTGCACGGCGGCGGCGATCTGTTCCTCTACGGCGGCTGCATGATGCTGCAAACCGCGGACGACGGCGTCCACTCCGACCACAGTCTGACCGTCGGCGAAACAGCCGGCGCGATCTATGACAATGTGCAGATCATCGTCACAAAGGGCTATGAGGGTCTGGAGGCACAGCACATCATCCAGAACAGCGGCACGGTCATCGCCCATGTCACGGACGACGGCTTCAACGCCGGCGGCGGAAACGACGGCTCCGGCAATCAGGGCGGCTTCAACCCGTGGGGCGGCGGCGGCCGCGGCGGATTCAGCTCCGGCGGCGACTACTCGCTGACCTTCAACGGCGGCTTTGCGCTCGTCGATGTGGAAAACAGCGGCGACCACGACGGCATCGACTCCAACAGCAGCATCACCGTCACGGGCGGCATCATCATCACGAACGGCAATCAGCCCTTTGACTACGGTGCAGAGTCCGGCGGCAAGCTTAGCTTCTCGAATAACGCCGTCTGGATTGAAAATTCGCGTACATCACATTACATGGAGACACAGCCGAACTACACCGTCACAGGCGGCAGCACCGCACAGGGGCAGCGCATCTCGCTCATCGGCAGCGACGGCAAAGTGATCGTCTCGTTCATCGCGGGCAAGCAGGTCACCGTGCTGCGCGCAGGCGGCAATGTCAGCGGCGCGAAGTTCTGCACGGGCGGAACGCTCTCTGCGGACACGACCTACTTCCAGACCGCATACAGCGATCAGCTTGCGGCATACGGCGGCACGCTCTCCGGCGGCACCGCATCCTCCGGCAGCGGCAGAACCTGACAGGCCGCGTCCGGAGCCTCACCAAAACACGCAGCGCAGTCACTTTTGCACGATTTTCCGTGTGAAAGCGGCTGCGTTTTTTATGTGCGTCCGATTGACTTTTCTGCTCTCTGCGTGGTATAATAGTAGGAGTGCAAACAGTCCTGTCAAGGAGGCGCTGATATATGGAACGCATCGAAAACAGGTCCGCTGAAATTGTCAGAGTCAGCAGCCGCGGCATCGCGGTGAATCTGCTGCTGGTCGCCATGAAGGCTGCGGTCGGATTTGCAGCCGGCTCGATTGCCGTCATTCTGGACGCCGTCAACAATCTCAGCGACGCGCTGTCGTCCGTCATCACGATCGTCGGCACGCGTCTGGCAGGAAAGGCCGCCGACAAAAAGCATCCCTACGGCCACGGCCGGATTGAATACATCGCGTCCCTGCTGATTGCACTGATCGTGCTTGCGGCGGGTCTTTCTTCTCTGAAAGAGTCAGTCGGGCGCATCCTGCATCCGACGGAGACCGATTTTCACCTGTACTCGCTCGGCATCATCGCCGCGGCAATCCTGTTCAAGCTCCTGCTCGGCCGGTATTTCATCGCAAAGGGCAAGCAGCTCGCGTCCGGTGCGCTCTCCGCGTCCGGTCAGGATGCTCTGTTTGATGCCGTAATTTCGCTTGCCACACTGATTTCGGCAGGCGTCAGCATGATCTGGAAGGTCAATCCGGAGGGCTGGCTTGGCATCATCATCTCGCTGTTCATCTTAAAGGCCGGCATCGGCATCGTCACGGAGACGGCGGGACAGATCATCGGCATCCGTGCGGACAGCGGGCTGGCAGGCCGCGTCAAGGATGCGATCTGCTCCTTTCCGGAGGTCCGCGGCGCATATGATCTGATTCTGCACAGCTACGGCCCGGACAGCTTCTTCGGCTCCGTACATATCGAGGTCGATGAAAAGATGACCGTCGCGGAGCTTGACGCCCTGACCAGACGCATTGTGCCGAAGGTCTACGCGGAATGCGGTGTCCTGCTGACGGTCGGCGTCTACGCGGCAAACAGCGACGCTGCCGAAGCCGGTGCCATCCGTTCGGCGATTGAAACCGCGATTGCCGCAAACCCGAATATCCTGCAAATGCACGGATTCTATGTCTCGGAGTCCGACCGCAATGTCTCCTTCGATCTGGTCTTTGACTACGGACAGCAGCATCCGGAGCAGATCATCGCGGCGCTGCGGCAAGCACTCGCCGCACAGTTCCCCGGCTATCAGTTTTGCATCAATCTCGACCGCGACTTCAGCGTCAGTGACTGAGCCGCTGTCAGGCAGTATTAAACGGAAAGGTCTGTTTCAACATGGTATTCAGCAGTCTGCATTTTCTGCTGTGGTTTCTGCCCTTCTGCATCATCGTCTATATGCTTGCGGGCAGCAGGCTGAAAAACCCTGTCCTGCTGTTCTTCAGCATCGTGTTCTATGCCTACGGCGCAATGGACAACCCCGCGTATCTTTATCTGATTCTCTGCTCCGTCGTCATCAACTGGATCATCGGCATCCTGATGGACGGGCGAAGTCCGATGCGAAGGTACTGGCTGGCGCTCGGTCTTGTCTGGGATTTCGGATGCCTGTTCCTGTTCAAGTATCTGGACTTCTTCATCCGCATCATCAACTATATCCCGCCGGTCAATCTGCCGCTGACAGAGCTTGTTCTGCCGCTGGGCATCAGCTTCTTCACCTTCCAGATCGCCTCGTATCTGATTGATGTCTACCGCAGGGATGTCGAGGTCGAGTACAGCCTTGTGGATCTCGGCACTTATATCATGCTGTTCCCGCAGCTCATCGCCGGCCCGATCGTGCGGTTCTCAGATGTTCAGAAGGAGCTTCATGAGCGCGAGACGACATGGAACGAGTTTATCGGGGGTCTGCAGCTCTTCATCATCGGTCTGGGCAGAAAGGTGCTGCTCGCCAATCAGCTCAGCAATCTCTGGACGGACCTGCAGAATGTCGGCTATGAGTCCGTTTCGACGCCCGCCGCGTGGATGGGCATTGCCGCGTACAGTATGCAGCTTTACTTTGACTTCTCCGGTTACTCGCAGATGGCAATCGGCATGGGCAAGATGTTCGGCTTCCACTTCCCGCAGAACTTCAATCACCCGTATCTGTCCACGACGATGACCGAATTCTGGCGCCGCTGGCACATCACGCTCGGCACATGGTTCCGCGAATATGTCTATATCCCGCTCGGCGGAAACCGCCGCGGACAGGCCAGAATGTATCTGAATATGTTTGTCGTCTGGACGCTGACGGGCTTCTGGCACGGCGCGGACTGGAACTTCATCCTCTGGGGAATGCTGCTCTTCCTGCTGCTCACTGTGGAAAAAGCAGGCCTTAGCAAGCTGCTGAACAAACAGCGCTGGCTCGGTCATCTGTATATGCTCTTCTGGATTCCGATGTCGTGGCTGCTGTTCGCCATCAGCGATATGACGCAGCTCTCGGTCTACTTCCGCAAGCTGTTCGGCGGCGGCGGTGAGACGCTCATGAAGGACGACTGGGTCAAATACGCCGGCACCTACGGCAAATTCCTGATCATCGGCCTGCTCTTCTGCACCGACATCCCCGAAAAGCTATACCGCAAGGCGCAGAAATCCCGCTATGCCGTGTGGATCTGCACACCGCTCATGCTCGCGGTGCTGGCAGGCGCGCTCTACTGCATCTGGATGGGTATGAATGACCCGTTTATGTATTTCCGTTTCTGAAAGGCAGGCATGAAAATCATGGACAAAAAAACAACACAGATTCTGTCCTCGTTTCTGGCAATCGCCCTGTGTGTGGCGTTTCTCTGGATCGGCAAGCACTATATCTGGAATAACGCCGTACCAGGCATCCCGAAGCCGGACGACGACCTCAGCTCCGAGCTGATTCCGGAAGTGACGCTCCCCGATCTGACCGGCGGCAGCGAAGCACAGACCACCGATCTGACGGTCAGCACTTTGCTGTCCTCTGACAGCAGCAGTACGGCCGCCGGAACAGACCAGCAGCAGGGCGGACAGTCCTCGGACACGCAGAGCAGCACCGTCTCCTCGCAGAACGGCGCGGCGACCGCGCAGAGCAGCACGCTCGCCTCTGCTTCGGACAGCGCAGGGCAGCGCAGCTCCGCAAACACGACGGTCACGACAGCCGCCACCGGACAGCAGATCACGCCGATGCAGGGCTTTACCGCGGCACCGGACGGCTACTTCAAGGACGCGCTGTTCATCGGCGATTCCCGCATGGTCGGCATCGCAAGCTATGCACCGTTTGACGGCGCAAATTACTTTGCAACCGTCGGACTTGCCACCTACAAAATGGGCAGTGCCAAAAGCGAAGTCGGTCAGAAGGGCGCCACCTTCAGCAGCCTGCTGAGCGCCAAAACCTACGGCAAGGTCTATATCATGCTCGGCATCAACGAGATCGGCAACGACCGCACCGCGACGATGAAAAAGTACGCGGATCTTATCAATACGATCAGAACGGCACAGCCGAACGCAATCATCTACCTCTGCGCCAATCTCCATGTCACCGCAAAGCGTGCCGCAAAGGGCGACGCGATCAACAATCAGAACATCAACAGCTTCAACGCCGCAGTCAAAAACCTCTGCAACAACAGCACGGTCTTCTACCTCGACATCAACACGGCCTTTGACGACGCAAACGGCTGCCTGCGCAGCGATTACACAAATGACGGCGTTCATCCGCTCGCAAAGTACTATAAGCTCTGGGCAGACTGGTTCAAGCAGAATGTCATTGTCCGCTGAACACTGTGTCTGACCGGCAGCGATACCTCAATCCGACAAACGGCGGGACGCTCTCACTTCCGGGAGCGCCCCGTTTTCTCTGCCCCGATGCCGCGTCCGGCACAAAACAGGCTTGATTTTTCTGCCGGAATCTGATATAATAGACTTGCAGAATATGATGTACCGGCTGATCTGTGCAGAAAATGCAGATTGACTGCACAGGAACGGTACTCCGGAGAATTCCGCGGAAGCGGATGCCGAAGGTGCAAGCGGGCCGGCCGCCCGTGAATCTCTCAGGCAAAAGGACGGAGCACATCATGCGGGCGGAAGGCAGATTCCCCCGCGCACAAAGCTTCCGCTCCGGAGTCAGCAGCCAGCGCTGCCGGCTCCGTTTTTCATGCTGTCACGGCACAGCCCGGATTCTGCGGAAATTACAGGAAAGGAGCGTTCCACAAATGTGGAATCAGTTTCTCGCGGCGCTGGAGCGCTGCAACAGCTTTCTGAACAACATCGTCTGGGGCTGGCCGGTCATCATCCTGATTCTCGGCACCGGTCTGCTGCTGACCGTGCGGACGGGATTTCTCCAGATCACCCGCTTCCGTGAATCGCTGAACAGCACGATTGTACCGGCGGTCCGCAGTCTCGGCAAGCAGCAGAAGAAGGACAACCGCGTCAAATCGGTATCGCAGTTTGAGGCGTTCTCCACGGCGATTTCCGGCACGGTCGGCACGGGCAATATCATCGGTGTTGTCTCCGCCATTCTGACCGGCGGGCCGGGTGCGGTGTTCTGGATGTGGATTTCGGCATTCTTCGGCATGGTCACGAACTATTCGGAAAATATACTGGGTCTGTACTTCCGGAAAAAGGACAGCCGCGGCAATCTCTCCGGCGGCGCGTTCTACTACATCGCAAACGGCATGAAGCAGAAGTGGCTCGGCTACTGCGCCGCAGTGTTCTGCATCTTTGCTGCGGTCGGCATGAGCGGCGTGCAGACAAACAAAATCTCCGGCACGCTTACGACACTCATTACACAATTTTCAAAATTCCCCTCAGAAGCCGAACATAACAGCGTCGGTCTGCGGCTTGGCATCGGCATTGCCGTCGCGGTCATCACCGCCGTGATCATTCTGGGCGGCATCAAACGCATCGGCAAAACCGCCTCAGGTCTCGTACCGCTGATGTCTCTGATGTTCATCCTGATGTCCCTCGCGGCGATTGTAATGAATTTCCGCGCCGTTCCGCGTGCGTTCGGCATGATCTTCACGGGTGCATTCAATTTCCGCGCAGCGGGCGGCGGCGTTCTCGGCTACAGCTTTGCGACGGTCATCCGCAAAGGCATGGCACGCGGCGTCTTCTCAAATGAAGCCGGCCTCGGTTCCTCGGTCATCGCGCACTCTGCCTCAGAAACCAGAGAACCGGTCATGCAGGGACTGTGGGGCATCTTTGAGGTCTTTTTCGATACCTTCATCATCTGCACGCTGACCGCGCTGACCTTCCTGACGACCTATGATCCCGCGACGCTCTCCGCGGACATGGAGGACACTGCGATGTCCATGGGAATGTTCCGGTCGAATTTCGGCGACTTCGGCGTGACACTCTTTTCCGTGATCCTGCCGCTGTTTGCGTTCACGACGATTCTCGCATGGTCTTACTACGGCGAAAAGGCAGTGGAATTCTGCTTCCGGAAGCTGCCGGAGAACAAGCGGGTCATTCCGGTGCGCATCTTCAAGGTCGTGTACCTCGTGCTGATCGCCTGCTCGGCGGGCATCCACAGCGAACTGATCTGGGCGATTGACGACACCTTCAACGGCCTGATGGCCGTCCCGAACCTGATCTGTCTGGTCGCGCTGAGCGGTCTGGTCGTGAAAATCACAAAGAATTACTTTGCACGCAGACGCGGCGAGCAGGTCGAGCCGATGCTCTCCGCCTATCCGGAGATGAACGAGGAGTTCAAGGCCGATCTCATGGAACAGTGACCGCATCACAGAACAGAAAAACCGCGCACAGTCATCAGGACCGTGCGCGGCTCTTTTCATATCAGTCAGACGAATCAGACACAGCCCTGTGCCTTCATTGCCTCTGCGACCTTCAGGAAGCCCGCGATGTTCGCGCCGGCAACCAGATCGTCGCCCAGACCGTACTTGTTTGCAGCGTCGATGCTTGCCTTGAAGATGTTTGCCATGATGGTCTTCAGCTTCGCATCCACTTCCTCAGCGGTCCAGTTGTAACGCATGGAGTTCTGGGACATTTCCAGACCGGAAACTGCCACACCGCCGGCGTTGACAGCCTTGGACGGCGCAACGATGACGCCCGCTTCCTTCAGCATTGCGATTGCCTCGTTCGTGGTCGGCATATTGGAAACTTCGACATAGTACTTGATGCCGTTTGCGATGATCTTCTTCGCATCCTCTTCGAGAACCTCGTTCTGGCGTGCGCACGGCATGATGATATCGACCTTTCTGCCCCACGGCTTCTCGCCCGGGAAGAACTCGCAGCCGAACTTGTCAGCATACGGCTTGACATGCATCGGGTCGGTCGCTCTCATCTTAAGCATGAAGTTGATCTTCTCCTCGGTGATGACGCCGTCCGGATCGTAGACATAGCCGTCCGGGCCGGAGAGCGTGACGACCTTGCCGCCGAGCTCTGCAACCTTCTTCGCGGTACCCCATGCGACATTGCCGAAGCCGGAGATTGCGAAGGTCTTGCCCTTGATCTCGTCCTTGAAGTAGTCGAGCATGTTCTGGACATAGTAGACAGCGCCGAAGCCGGTTGCCTCC
>JAFPQL010000172.1 GCA_017414145.1 Oscillospiraceae bacterium
GGCACCTTCTCCCACTGTCCCGCGGCGTTCTTGCTGTTGCGGAAATCCACGGTGTAGAAGTTCATCTTGCAGATATCGTGCAGCAGCGCACAGATGGCGATGCTCTCCTCCGGATACTCCATGTGGTAGACCTCCCGCACCCGGTCACGCGCCAGATACGCCTTCAGGCAGTGGTAGACATTCAGCGAATGCTCCAGCAGACCGCCCTCATATGCGCCGTGATAGCGTGTGGATGCAGGTGCCGTGAAGAAATCGCTTTCCTCCGAGAGCATATACTCCAGCAGCTTGTCAGCGCCCTTTCGCTGTATGTTTTCCGTGTAGATTCTGATAAATTCTTCTTTCTTTAATGCAAGCTCCTGTGCGTCCATTGCACAAATCCTCCGTTCAGAATGCGTTTCTGAGTCCCGCCAGATATTCCAGCAGCAGCGCGCAGTCCGACGCGCCGATCAGTCCGTCGTGATCTGTGTCGGCATTGATCTTGCCGGCCGGCGTCACGGTGATGCCGGAATCCTCCGCGTTGTAGCGCGCCAACAGAATGGCATCGGCAATCATGATATGGCCGTCGCAGTCCACATCGCCGCACATACCGGAATCCGCCTCGATCTCCGAGCCGTCGTTCTTCACCAGCATACACTTCACTTCCGGTGCGCTGCCGCGGAAGGACACCTCCAGCCGGATCTCCGAGACAGGACCGGCGGTCCCGATTTTATTATCCATAGACAGCCCGCGCTTCGGGCACTCGATTGCTTCGCTGTTCAGCGTCACCTCGTGCTCGCCGCCGTTCGCTTCATCGTAACGCAGCACAACCTGCTCCAGCGTGCCGCCCTTTTTGTTGATTGCAATGCGGAAATTCTCGCTCGACTGCGGGAAGGAGAATTTCAGCGACAGTGTTTGCAGCGGGAACTGCACCGGCGTGGTGACGGTCTGCTCCGTGACGGTCGTGACTTCGGTCACCTGCACCGCCTCGGTCTGTTCGCAGCTGATCTTCGGCGTCGCGTTGCAGAAGGAGACAACCGCGGTGATCTTCTTCGTCGCAAAGGGCGGGACGATCTCCTGCTCAAAGGTTCCGGTCTGCTCGCCGGAGAATACGATGGATTCACTGGTCTTGCCGGTCTCGCTGAAGAAGCGCAGCAAAACGGTCTGAAGCGGAGAATCATAGGCAGGCTCCACACGCAGCCGGTATTTCGTGCCGGGCTGATCGTAGCTGAACACTTTGTTCACCGTGTAGACCTTGGGCGTATCAGCCGGCGCCGTCGTGGTGTCCGATTCATAGCTGTCGGAATTGGTACAGACGCAGTTGATGCTGGGCGCGTCACCGCGGTATGTCACCGAAACATTGACCTTGTTCGTGACAAACGGCGCACGGACGGTTGTCACATACGGCGTCGTGCCGGTGATGACCTTGTTCAGAACGGTCACATCGTTCATTCCGCCGTTGACGCCGTAATAACGCAGAGAAATGTCCTCGATCGTCTGGCCGCGCGGCGTCACCGTGATCTTGAACTCCGTACCAGGTTTGCTGATATTAAAGAGAATCTCACCGGTGCGCAGCGGCATCTGGTAGGTCGTTGTCGTGGTGGTGGTCGTCTCTTCCGTCGTGGTGACGGTTGTCGTCTCCGTGTCGGAATCCTCTGCATACAGGTCAAAGAACTGAATCGGATAGCTGATTTCCGCGTCCTGCCCTTTCTTTGTCAGACCGATCAGGGTCACGGTCAGCCGGTCGTCCATGTCAAAGGATTCGCCCGGACTGAAAATCACGCAGTTCGGCATTCCGTAGCCCTGTGTGTTGACATTGAAATAGCTGCCGCTGTTCTGGTTGATGATGTAGTCCTTGTTTTTCTTTTCCGAGTGCATCAGCACAGACACCTTTTCGGCATCCGCCTTTTCATAATCCCCGCTGAGCGAGACGGAATAGGCATAGCGGTTTCCGCGGATGAGCTGATACGGTGTATTCTTCGCCGGCCACGCAACATAGTCGCCGACAAATTCCTCGCGGCGGGACATATCAAAGACATACATTCCGGAGTATGAGCCGACCTGACCGAAGCCGGTCCTGGACATGGACGGGTTCAGGATCCAGCGGCGGTGTCCGACCATCGGGATGTTGTAGCTGTCCGAATCATACATATATCCGTTGATGATCGCTTCCGGCAGCGTCGAATATCCGCCGGCGAGATTGGAAGAGCCCGCACCGGTCTTGCCGCGTTCAAAGAGCTCGTCCGACATTCCCGCGGGCTGGTTCGGCGCATGAGAAAGCACGCCGTTCAGCGCGGAAACAAGGCTTGCTGCCTGTGCGGACGAACAGGCGGATTCATCCAGCGTGACATCCGCGGGCAGACCCGCCGCATAGCGGCAGAAGTTCACACAGTTGAGCGCCCGCTGAAGCGACTGCTCCGAGACCGCACCCGGCGCATACGGCTGCGATGTCGAAGGCGTCTCCGCGTAGGTGGTTCTGTCGCTGAGGCTCCACGGATGCTCCGCCAGAAACGCCCGGATCTCTTTCGGTGTCCGGGTCGCCAGGCCGAAGCCGGGTTCAGCGGCATTCAGCGGCAGAACGGGCATTGCCGTCACAGCCATTGCTGCCGAAGCCAGTGCAGATACCAGTTTCTTTACAAGTTTCATCCTAATACTCCCCTTTTTTTCTGTATTGAAGCAGCGCGCAGCATCCTCCTCCCGAACTTGGCGCGAGCTCCGGTTTATATTTGCATCGGCAGCGTTCAGCCGCCTTCCTGCACAGAATCGGATTCCGATCCGGCTGCCGCGTTCTCCTTCACGGGACCCGGATGATCCAGATCGGTCAGAACCTCCTCACTCAGCGGAACAGACTGGAACAGTCCGGTTTCCGCAGCATCCTGCGGGTCAAAGCCGAGCGTTTCGCGAACAAATCTGCTCTCCAGTTCACCGCTCTGCACACGGTCGCGGATGATGCCGTGAACCATATCCCGCACCAGCCCGTAAATCACCGCAAAGGCCGGCACGCCGATAATCAGGCCGGCGATACCGAACAGCCCGCCGCCGAGCATACAGGCAAACAGCTCCCAGAAGGCCGGCAGGCCGATCGAGCTGCCGACAATCCGCGGGTCGAGAATGTTCGCGTCGAACTGCTGCAAAACCACCACAAACACTGCAAAATACAGCGCCTTGACCGGATTTTCCATCAGCACGAGCAGTACGCAGGGTACCGCACCGATGATCGGGCCGAAAAACGGAATCATATTCGTGACGCCGATGATGACCGCGATCAGCGTCGCATACGGCATTCCGAGAATCTTATTGCCCGCAAAGCAGAACATTCCGATAATCAGCGAATCGACAAATTTGCCGATCACCGCCGTACCGAAGGTCTTGCTGGCGCTGGTCATCTTGCTGTTGATCCAGCGCGCCGTCGGCTCCTTGCAGACCGCAAACAGAATCTGCTTGAACTGCTTGACGAAGCGCTGCCGGCTGATGAGCAGGTAGATTGCAATGACAAAGCCAATCACGACATCGTACAGAAATCCGAGCGTACCGACCAGACCGGTCGAAACGGTCGAGAGAATTTTCTGGCTCAGATCGACGGCATCGACCTTGCCCATGCCGAGATCCGACGCGGAAAACCGTTCATTCAGCTCCCGCAGGAAGTTGGAAAAGCTCGTGTCGCGCCGGAACAGTTCCTCGACCTTTTCGGTCACGGTATTGACATAGCCCGGCAGCTTGCTGATGAGCGTCGTCACACCGTCCACAACCTGTGTGGAAACGGCGACGACCAGCAGTGCCAGCGAGCCGATAAAGATCAGCACAGTCACAAAGGCGCTCAGACCGCGTGTGAAATGCTGAAAGCCCGGATGCTTTTTGATGATGCGGGAAAAGAGCCTGTTCAGGCGGTTTTCCAGCCATGAAGCCGCAGGGCTCAGGATATAGGCAAAGACAAAGCCCGTGACCACCGGCCCGAGCGCCGACATGATCTTTCTCAGAAAGCCTGTCACCGCAGGCAGATTGATCAGACAGTACGCGAACAGAATACAGCCGCAGAGCAGCAGAAACAGCTTCCACGGGCTCATCTGCGCGACCGTCACGCTCTCTCTTGACTTTTTCATGCGTGCCATTCGATCGCTCCTTTCCGGCAACGGAAAGTCCGCCGTTTATGCTTCTCCGGCATCCGCATCCGGATCAGCCTGCTCCGGCTCCTCTGCCGGATCCGTCTCGTCAGCTTCATCCTCCTCGATCTGGAAGCCGTAGCTGCGTTCATAGGGGTCGCCCGAATCCTCGTCGCCCAGAATGCTGACATAATTCGGATCCGACTCCTCCTCCTGCACGGCGGGGGCAGCGGCCTTTTCCGCCCTTGCATTCCGGATCATCCGGACAATCATCAGCACGATTGCCGCCGCCAGCAGCAGAATTGCCGCGATCAGCGCAATCTTCGCAATCAGCCTCGTGTCGATGCCCTTCTGGTCAAAGCGGATATCGTTTGCCTTAGCATAGCTTTTCGCAGCGGAATTCGGGGTGCCGCCGAGCACGAAATTCTCCTGCAGCGCCGCGGTTTCCCCTTTGTCGCCGGAGGAATCCAGCCGGAAGCCGAAGGCGTAGTCCCCGATCTGCTGCACCGTCGCGGGGACATCCACGCGGCCCATTGCCGTGCAGTCGCAGAATGCCTCCTTGCCGATCGACTCGACCGACGCGGGCAGCGTGATTTCCGTCAGCGACTTGCAGCTGAAAAACGCAAAATCGCCGATTGCCGTCACGCCATCCGGAATCGTGAACGACTTGAGTGCGGTGCAGTCCGCAAAAATGCTGTTGCCGATTGTCGTCATCTGCGCGGGATAGTCGAAGGATTCCAGCGCGGTACAGTCGGCAAAGGCGCCGTCGCCGATCTCCGAAACGGTAGCCGGCAGCGTGATGGTTTTCAGGTTTGCGGCGCCGGAAAAGCAGTAGGACGCCAGCTGTTTGACGCCGTCCGGCACCGCATAGCTGTCCGCGTCCCTGCCGGGCGCATAGCACAGCAGCTTTTCGCCGGACTGATCGAGCAGCACCGCGTCGTCCTCCGTGCGGAAGGCTGTGCTTCCGGCATCGACCGTGATCGTTTTGAGGCCGGTGCAGGAGAGCATCGCCATGTCGCCGATCTGCGTCACAGAGGCGGGAATGTGCAGGGTTTCCAGCGCGTCGCAGGACACGAAGCTCATCGAGTCAATGGTTTCGAGCCCGTCGGGCAGCTCCACCGACTTCAGCCCCGCGTTGTTGTAAAAGGTATAGGCTTCGAGCTTGCGGATCTGCTTCGGGATCCGGATCTCCTCCAGTCCCATGCAGTACGCGAAGGTGTAGGAGCCGAGCGATTTCAGCGAATCCGGCAGCGTGATGCTCTTCAGATTCATGCAGTAGCCGAAGGCGCCGTTGCTGATGGACTCCAGTGAATCCGGCAGCGTGACGGTGCTCAGGCTGACGCAGCCGACAAAGGCGTTGACGCCGATCGTCCTGAGGCCGGGTTCAATCGTGAGACTGGTCAGGCCGTTGCAGCCGGAAAACGCCTCCTCCCCGATCTCCAGAATCGGGTAGCCGTCAATGGAATTGCGGATTGTCAGGTCGGTCAGGCCGGCGTCTGCGGCCGTGATGCGCACGCCGCCGTCAATTTTCTCATAGGTCAGCATCTGATCCGTAAAGCTGTTGCTGTCGGTTGTTTCCTCCGCCGAGACCGGCAGGGCGGCAGCCGCTCCGCAGAGCAGCAGTGCCGAGGCTGCGGCAGAAAGCCGCTTCAAAAACCGATTCAATTTGACTCTCTCCCCTCGTCCGGCTCTGCCGATTCGGAATCTGTTTCCGCGACTTCGGATTCCGCCTGCTCTGCCGCCGGCGTCTCCGTGCTTTCAGCTGCCTTTGCGGCCTGTTTCCGCAGTCTCTTGCGCTGACTCTTGGAGAGACCCGGCTTTTTTCTGCGCAGCTCCGAGATGACAGCCGCCGCAATCACGGCAGCCAGCAGCAGGCATCCTGCGACGACCGCGATGATCTTGCCGGCCGAATGCTTGCCGGACTCTGCTGCCGCGGGCGCCGTTGTCGTCTCCGGGGCATCCAGCGCGACAAAGATGAAGTCGTTGCCGTCCTCCTGATCCTTGCTGTAGAGCTGCGCATAGCTGCCCGCATAGCCGCGGATCGTGAAGGAGCTGTCCATGAACAGTTCGTTGGTCTTTCCGGTTCTCCAGCCAAAGGCAGAGTAGCCGATATCAGTGACGCTCGCGGGAATCGTGACCTCGGTCAGCTTGGTGTTGGCGAACGCCTGCTGCCCGATCTCGGTCAGGGTGTCGGGCAGGGTCACAGAGGTCAGTCCCGTGCTGGTGAAGGCGGCGGGGCCGATGACCGTCAGGTTCTTCGGCAGCGTGACCTCCTGAAGACCGGAGCAGTTGACAAAGCAGAACGCCGGAATGGATGTCACCTTGTCCGGAATTACGATGCTGTCCAGTCCGGTGCAGCCCGAAAAGGCGGACAGGCCGATGGCCTCCAGCGTAGACGGCAGCGTCACGCGCTTGAGCTGCACCGCTTCGGAAAACGCAACATCTCCGATGCCGGCGATGCCCTCCTCGACCGTGAGCTCCTCGCCGAGCCTGCTGATCGGATAACGCAGCAGATAGGTGCCGTCTTTGGAATAGAGCACGCCGTCCCGGCTCATGCAGAAGGTGCTTGCCGCGTCTGCGCGGTATTCCTTCATGCCCGAACAGGCTGCAAAGGCATAGAGTCCGAATTCCGTCACCGAAGCGGGAATGGTCACGGCATTGAGCGTCCGGTTCTCGGTAAAGGCATAATCACCGAGCGAAACGACCTTCTGTCCGTCCAGCTCACCCGGAATCACGACATCCGTGTCGGAGCCGAGATACCGCTCGATGCAGATGCCCTCCGCATCCGCTTCCGCGTCGTCCCTGTCCTTCATGAATGTGTACTCGTAATCTCCGCTGGTGTATGTCTTGCTGTCTGTCTGCCGCGCGGCTGTCTCGGTGGTGCTTTGCGCTGTGGAATCGGCTGCGGTGATATCTGCCGCGGCGATACTTGTCGTGTCCGTGTCTGCAAAGCAGGGCGCTGCCGCAGCCGCAGCCGTCAGCAGTGCGCAGAGCAGTCCTGCACAGCGAACCGTCAGCTTCTTTGTTTTCATGTGTATAACCCCTTCAAATTCATTTCGGCGGACGCGCCGCCTGACAAAAAAGGGCAGAAACCGGATAAATGCCCTTGTCTCTGCCCTTATGCGTTCACGCCTTTTATTCCACCGTAACAGACTTCGCCAGATTACGCGGTTTATCGACATCATTGCCGCGCAGCACAGCCGCATAGTAGGCAATGAGCTGCAGCGGAACCACTGCGAGCATCGGCATCAGCAGATCGTCGGTCTCCGGCAGCGGGAAGCAGCAGTCCGCGATCTCGGAATCGGCGCAGGCAGACTCGCCGCAGACCAGAACGGTCATGGCGCCTCTCGCCTTGCATTCCTTGATGTTCGAGACAGTCTTCTCGTGCAGCGCCGTCTGCGTATCGACCGCGATGACCGGCATTCCGTCATAGATGAGCGAGATGGTTCCGTGCTTCAGTTCGCC
>JAFPQL010000173.1 GCA_017414145.1 Oscillospiraceae bacterium
AATTGCAGTCAGTATGCTGCAAGCATCAAAAAAGGGGGACTGTGTCATGAACAGAAAACTGTCTGTCTACCGGAAGCTCATTCTGGTTTTGACCGCACTCATTCTGCTGGGGGCCGGACTCAGTTTCATCCCCGCGTTCTGCGACTGGTGGGGCGATCATGTCCAGCCGGTTCTGGAGGGCGGCATCGGGCGGGTGACCGCACATCTCCCGTTCATACTCGGTGAATGGACGATCGGCATTTCCATTCTGCTGGGGCTGCTCTGCCTTGTTTTTCTGATTTTATTGCTGTTCCTGCGGAAAAAGCAGGGATACCGCCGATTTGCACGCGGCTGGTACAAGTCCGTCCTGATGATTTTCGCGGTTGTCAGCGCCGCATATGTCCTGATCTGGTTCATTCCGTTTCGCGGAACGGTGCTGGGGCAGGGGAGGACGGACCGCCGCACGGATTTCGGCTTTGAGGAGCTGCACCGGCTTTGCTCTTATGCAGTTGAAGGCGTGAATGCCGCTGCTGAGGAGATTCCGGTTGCAGAGGACGGCACGGTCAGTTTCCCGACGGTGGAGGAGAATCACCCGAAAATCGCTGCCGCGATGCAGGCGTTTTCATCGGAATGCAAGCGGCTCACCGGGTTTTATCCGCCTGTCAAGACCGCGTTCTTTTCCGACCTGCTTGACCATCTGCGGATCGGCGGCGTGACCATTCCGCTGACCGGTGAGGCCATGCACAACAAATATTCGCTGCAGCCGCATTATCAGCCGGTTCTGGATGCGCATGAGCTGAGCCATTTTAAGGGGTATTACAACGAAAGTGATGCGAATTTTATCGCCGAGGTCGCCCTGAGCCGCAGCGAAGACCCGTATCTGCGCTTTTCTGCATTTATGGATATGCTGAATTATCTCAATCAGGATTATGAAAATGCGGTATCGGAGCTGGAAACGCAGTGGGAGCAGGAGGGAAAGCTGCCGCCGCTGCCGGAGAATCCGGACATCAAAAATCCGGAGCATAAAGCGCTGATAAAGGAACGGGCGAAACAGGTCGGAGCACTGCTTCCGCCGTCTCCGTCCTATACGGAGCGCACAGTCCGCATCCTGAATGCGTCGTGGAGTCGGGGGCAGGAGGTCTATGACGCGGACAGCCACCCGCTGGATGAGATGCCCACCGTGAGCGAGGTCGTCTCCGATGTGGCGGATGTCGGCTGGAGTACACAGGCGGCAGTCCTGAAAGAGCACTGCTATGACGGTGTGACCCTGCTGCTGCTTCAGTATTATGACGGAAAGCTCTGACATCTGTGGAGAAACAGACAAAAACAGAGAGAAGGAGAGTATATCTGGTATGATGAATCTGGAATTTGAACGCAAGCTGACCATCCCGAAGGATGTCAAGGAAATGTATCCGGTTTCCGCAGAGCTCAGTCAGATCGTGGCGGAGCGTGCAAAGACGATTGAGGAGATCTTCACCGGAAAGGACCGCCGGCTGGTGCTGATTATCGGCCCGTGCTCTGCGGACAATCCCGACGCGGTGATGGATTATCTGACGCGTCTGCGTCGTGTGCAGGAGGATGTGGAGAAGGAAATCTTCATCATTCCGCGTGTGTACACGAACAAGCCCCGCACGACCGGCGACGGCTACAAGGGACTGCTGCATCAGCCGGACCCGCAGGGCAAGCCCGATATGTTCAAGGGCATTCTGGCGACCAGAGCGCTGCATATGCGCGCACTGCAGGAGACCGGTTTCTCCTGCGCCGACGAGATGCTGTATCCGGACAATCACCGGTATCTGGACGATCTGCTGGCGTATGTGGCAGTCGGTGCGCGTTCCGTGGAAAATCAGGAGCACCGTCTGGTGGCGAGCGGTCTGCCGGTTCCGGTCGGCATGAAGAACCCGACGGCGGGCGATCTGTCCGTCATGATGAACGCGATCACCGCGGCACAGAGCGCGCATACGTTTATTTACCGCGGGTGGGAGGTCCACTCGCAGGGCAACCCCTTTGCCCATGCGATCCTGCGCGGCTACATGAACAAGCACGGGCAGTCGCTGCCGAATTATCACTATGAGGACCTTGCGCATCTGGCAGACCTCTATGCGGCAACCGAGCTGAGCAATCCGGCGGTCATCATCGACACGAACCAC
>JAFPQL010000174.1 GCA_017414145.1 Oscillospiraceae bacterium
GTGACGGTCAGCGTGCAGTCGATGCCGCCCGCGGCGCGGTAAAGGTCACAGGAAACCGTGCTGCCCGGCTGAATGCCGCAGAGCCGTACCTCCGCCCGGTCAAGATAATCATACTCCGCGTCGCCGCGGAAATCGCCCAGCACCAGAACCGTCCCCGGCCGGATGTAGACCGGCATCTCCAGATAGCCGCAGGTACGCCGCAGCCAGCGCCCACCCGTGACAGGCGGCGCTGTGACATCGGCAAACAGATCGTACCACTGCCCTGCCGGCAGATAGAACTCCGCCGTGCCGTTCCCGTCAAAGACCGGCGCGCACAGCAGGCTGTCGCCGAGCAGATACTGCCGGTCCAGCGTCAGACAGGCGGGGTCATCTCCGAAGTCCAGCACCATTGCCCGCATCATCGGGATGCCGGTTTCATGCGTATGATTCGCCTGCGCCCAGAGATAGGGCATCAGCCTGCCCTTCCACTGCGTAAAGAACCGCAGCACCGCACAGGCGTTCTCCGGATTTGCCGGGTCGTCCTCCTCATATGCCCACGGCACACGGTAAGAGGTCGAGCCGTGCAGCCGGCTGTGTGTACTCATCAGACCGAATGCCACCCAGCGCTTGTAGACATCCGGCGAGGCCGTCTGCTCAAAGCCGCCGATATCGTGGCTGAAAAATCCGAAGCCGGACGCGCACAGCGACAGCCCGCCGCGCAGCGTCTCCGCCATTGCGGAATAAGTCGCGGAGCAGTCGCCGCCCCAGTGAACCGGAAACTGCTGACAGCCCGCCGTCGCACTGCGTGCAAAGAGCACGGCGCGGCCCTTTCCGACGCATTCTTCGAGCGCACGGAACACAGTCTGATTGTAAAGATAGCTGTAGTAATTGTGCATCGCGGCCGGATCGGAGCCGTCATGCCAGACGACATCCGTCGGGACACGCTCGCCGAAATCGGTCTTGACGGCGGTCACGCCCTGCGCACAGAGGCGCCGGATACCGTCCGCAAACCATTCGCGGGCATCCGGATTGGTGAAATCCACCAGCGCCATGCCCGGCTGCCACATATCCGTCTGGAATATGCCGCCGTCCCTTGTGTGCAGGAAATAGCCCTTCTCCGCGCCCTCGTCAAACAGCGCGGACTGCTGCGCAATGTACGGGTTGATCCAGACGCAGATGCCGACACCGTATTCCTGCCGGATGCGCGCCAGCATTCCTTCGGGATCGGGAAACTGCTCCCTGTCCCAGACAAAGCTCGTCCATGTGTACGCCTTCATCCAGAAACAGTCGAAATGGAACATCTGAAGCGGGATGCCCCGCTGCTTCATGCCGTCCAGAAAGCCGCTGACGGTCTGCTCGTCATAATCGGTCGTAAAGGATGTGGAAAGCCAGAGCCCCAGCGATTTCGCGGGCGGAAGCGCCGGTCTGCCGGTCAGCGCCGTGTAGTTCGACAGCACATCCGCACAGTTCTCACCGCCGATGACAAAATACGAAAGCGACTCCCCCGCGACGGTCATGCTGACCCTTGAGACAGTGTCGGATGCCGCTTCATAGCTGACATGACCCGTATCGTCCGTGAACACGCCGTAGCCGCGGGAGCTCAGATAAAACGGGACAGACTTGTAGCTCTGGTCAGAGCAGGTGCCGCCGTCGGCATTCCAGATTTCCACGGTCTGGCCGTTCTTCACAAAGGGCGTGAACTTCTCGCCGAAGCCGTACAGATATTCCCCGACGCTCAGATCGAGCTGCTCGCGCAGATAAGTCCCCGCCGGGCTGACCGGAATGCTCCAGAACGGATCGTCTGCCGCCGCACGGAGCCGGTGCTCCGTCAGCAGCGGGTTTTCCTGAATATAGGATGCGGCACGCCAGCCGCTGCCGGTCAGATGTCTGCCGGCATATGAAAAGCGAATCTGCCAGTCCTTCCCCTTTGAGACAGTCACGGCGGTTTTGCCGGACAGCAATGTGACGGCATCCGGCGTTTCGGTCACCGTCGGGACAAAGCCCGCTTCGGCATGGAGCGGAAACTGCGGCTTGCGGTTCAGCGCGCCCTTGTGATGCACAATCTGCACGCGGATGCTGTCCCGCCGGATTGCCGAAAAGACAATTTCCAGCGTCACGCCGCCGAGCGTCATGCCGCGGTGATAAATCTGACGGGAGGTCGCCAGCACGCGGATCTGATGATCCTGCACCGCAACCGCATGGGGCTCGACCGCGTAATCGACCGTGTACCCGCGGCGGTTCAGCCAAAATCCGTCGGCGAACTTCATTTTGAACCTCCTGCACGGGCATCCCGCCCGCTCTCTATATTTCTACTTCTATATCATATCATAAAATGTGCGGAAAGTCAATCTGTCCGTGCAGATTCCCGCAAAAAAGCGGACAGGAAAATGCTGCTTCCTGTCCGCCCGCGGGATTATGATTCTGATTGCTTTGCGTACTTTTCCGCATCCTGCTTGCGCAGCTCGCTCCGGCGGATCTTGCCGCTGCCGACGGTCTTGGGCAGACTGTCACGAAATTCCACGACACGCGGATACTTGTAGGGCGCCGTACCCTTCTTGACATACTCCTGGATTTCCTTGACCAGCGCGTCAGAGCCGACGGTACCCTTTGTCAGGACGATGGTCGCCTTGACAACCTGTCCGCGGATCGGGTCCGGTGCGCCGGTGATTGCAGATTCCA
>JAFPQL010000175.1 GCA_017414145.1 Oscillospiraceae bacterium
CCTTTCTTTTCTTTACAATAATTCTATAAAAACGCCTTATATCCTTCTGTCTGTAGTTTCTCGTCCTTGGCTATGGATCCGGTCGGAAACCGGCACCTGCGGATAGCTGCCGAAGCAAAATTCCCGATGCAGATACTCCGTCATGCCGCGCTCCTTTCTCCGGAATCACTGCCTGCGGATCTTGTCGATCTCCTTGGCGTTGCCGCCCGTCGCGCTGAAGGTGTTCATTGCAAACAGCACATCCGTCGCGCCGATCTCCTTCAGGTACGAAATCACATTTTTCGTGAAAAAGCGCATATCTATGACCGTGATCTCCTCAAAGGACGAGGTGAGCCACGGAATCAGCGCATTGCCGTAGCTGTCCTTGATGACAGCGAGCTTTCTGCCGTTTTTGACCTCTGTCTGCACTCTGGTCACGCGGTCGTCGCCGCCCAGATAGACCATATACCAGTCCGAAACCGGCACTTTGTCGAGCTTGAGGAACAGCGAGCCCTCACGCTTGGCGCCGAGGCTGCGGTTCCAGAAGGTCGTTGTGAACTTCGCGTGCGGGACATAGTAGAAAAAGTCCTCCGGATTGTTTTTCAGCGTGACATCGCCCGAATACCCGTACATCGAGCCGACATAGTCCGGCCGGACAACCTTGTCGTAATCGGACATTCTCGCAAACGGCACTCTGGCCGCCGCGGAGAACGCCTCTGCCGCATAGAACGCGCCGAGCGCAGACCAGTGGTGGTCGGTGCGCATGAAAATCGGCTCATCTGCGTGCTTTTGCAGCGGTGTATAGATATCGACGGGCTTTGCCCCGATCAGATTCTCGTTGATATGGTCGATGTTCTTCTTCTCGCTGCCGATCAGGTGCTGGAATTTTTCCGGCGTGTAGAACGAACAGGGCGTCGGCGCGACCATTGACCAGACCTGTACGCCGCTGCCGAGCTGCTCCTGATATTTGTTCAGGTAGGACGCATAGCGCTCGCCGTTTGCCAGACTGCCGCCGTAGAGCGAAATCGCGCGTTTATCCACAATGAGGATATTGCGGCTCAGCTCGCCCTCCTGCTTTTCGTCCTTGCCGCCCTCCCCTGCTTCGCCGCCGTTTCCGTTCTCCTGCTGTGCAGTCGCGGTCGTCGTGTAGCTGGTCTGGGAAAGATAGGCAAGCGGGTCCTCCGTGACAGCCGTCGTCACGGCAGGCTCCTCCTCTTTGACCGGTGCGCCGCCGTGCAGCACGACCTGATCCTTTTGCAGACCCATGTGCTGACGGATGGACGCGGTGATGTTCTTGAAAAAGGAGCGGAACGGCACGGTGTCGTTATAATACTCCGCGACGCCGCCGGTGTAGTCCCCGCTCAGATACGCGGAGACGGAGAAATCCGGCATGGTCGCCAGACTGCGCTTTTCGATCTCGGATATGGTCGGGCGCTCAAGCACGAGCATTCCCGCCGCGATGCCGAAAAACATCGTGAGGCAGACCGCCGTATTGACGGCAGCGGCTCTGCGGCGCGTCTGCGGACGGATGAGGCGCGCCTGCTCCGCGGCAGCCTCATGCTTCCAGCTCCGGTTGGTTTTGCGGGAGAGCTTTCTGGCAAACTGCTTTGCGGCGGCGGTGTCCTGCCGGAACTGTGCCGCTGCAAGCTCCATTTCGCGCTCATGCGAGACAGCCCTGCTCGGCACTGCGGTCGGGGGGGCGTCCTCTGTGAAATCCTCCTCGGCGGTCACCTGCGCCAGACGCTGCCGGCGCGCCTCCGTGATTGCATCGACATAGGAAATCGGCGGCTCCTCCGGCGCTTCCTCCGGCGGATTCTCCGCGGCGAGCTTTGCGACGATGTCATCGACAAAATGGCTCGACCGCACGGCAGCAGCGGGCGGGACATCCGCGGCGGCTGCGGTATTGACCGACGCGCCGGTCAGCTCCGGCACTTCGGATTCGTCCGGCAGTTCAATGCCCTTATGCGCCGCAACCTGTGCGACAATCGCATCCACGACGGCCGCGGGAGATTCGTCATCCAGATCGGGGACATTTTCAAAGACCGGAGCGCTCTCCGGCTCCGCGGGTGCAGTATACTCCGGCGATGCCGCCTGCAGATTCTGCTCCGCGGCAAGCTGCGCGACAATCGCGTCGATCTCGCCGGTCTTGTCAGACAGCAGCGCCGCCTTTTTCTCCGCGGCAAGCACGGCGACGAGCTCCTCGGTATCGCCGCGGCGTTCGGCGGGGGAATCCTCACCGGTCGCCTTGCGCAGCGCGTCCAGCCAGCGGAACACGCCGGTATTGCCGAGTGTGCTGCGGCGGTCCTTTTTGCGGGCATCCGCCTTTGCCTGTGCGACCAGTGCCTTCGCCTCGGCAGCCGCCTTCTTTTTCGCTTCGCGCTCCTTGGCGGCGGCCTCTCTGCGGATCGCGCGCGCCTTTGCAATCGCCTCACGCCGTTCCGTGCGGGACTCCTTCTGCGGCGCTGCGGACGGCGGCGCGGTGTCTGCCGCATCCGCGCCGGGAATCGACACATCTATCGTGATATCATCCTTCTCATCTTCCGGATTCATGCGGTCTGACACCTCCTTTCGGCTCTTGAGCCGGTTCATTTTCATATGTGTGCAGCCGGCTGCGCGGCTGTCACGCGCCCTGCTCCGGAATGCTCAGAACCGGAAATACAGGAAGGGATTGTTCGTCGCATCGACGAGCAGAATGCTGCTGACAGCCAGCAGGACGACATTGCAGAGAATGCGGACGCCCTCGACGGTGCGGGCTGCGGCGGGCGTTTTCAGCGAGAGCTTTTTCAGCCCGTCCATCAGCGGGAAGCAGCAGATCACTGCTGCAATCAGCAAAAACAGATTGTTCTGAATGGAAAGTGCCGTGACCTCATCGAAGAAGCGGTTGCCGTTCAGACCGATCAGGTCGCGGAAATAATGCAGCAGCTTTTTGAGGTCTTCAAAATAGAAGATGCCGAAGCCGACCAGAATGACCAGCTTGCTATAAAGATGCCGCACAGCCAGCGGAATCGCACGGATGCGCTTCTTGCCGATGAGCTGTTCGAGCAGCACGAACATTCCGAAGTACATACCCCAGATGATGAAATTCCAGCTTGCGCCGTGCCAGAAGCCCGTGCAGAACCAGACCAGCAGCAGGCCGCCGTATTTGCGGCGCTTGCCGAAGATCGGGATATAGAGCAGATAATCGCGGAAGAAGGTGCCGAGCGAAATGTGCCAGCGCTGCCAGATCGATAACACCTGGGCGGAGAAAGCCGGGGGATAATATAGGCAACACCGCATAATTCCCGGCACGCAGCCTGCTTGCATAATGTTCCGTCATATTGCCCGAAAATCTTGGCCAATACAGGAAGTATTC
>JAFPQL010000176.1 GCA_017414145.1 Oscillospiraceae bacterium
CCAGCTCGACCCCGTAGAGCTCCCGCAGGATGTTGAGCAGCAGGCAGGGCTCATAGACATCCGGATGCGATTCGACCTCGAATGCCATGCCCCAGCCGTCCGGCTGCGGAATGCCGTCGCTCAGGGACAGCCGGATGGCGAAGCTGAGTTTTGCAGCCGCCACGCGCATTGCGGTATAGCAGTCGCGCACAAAGCGGGTGCGGTCGTCAAAGTCGCCGCCGAATCTGCCGTCGCGGTGATATGCGGCAAGGCTTTCGCCGAAGAGACTGCGGTCAGCCGCGTGGAGCGCCGCACCGTCAAAGCCGGCTGCTTCTGCGGCGGCGGCAGCAGCGCCGCAGTCCACGATCAGATGCAGCAGGGCGTCGTCCGTGATTTCGGGCGTGGTGTCGGCGGGGCTGTCCGGCTGCGTCAGGCGGACAGGGGAGAGTGCGCGGCGGCCGGCGTGGCTCAGCGTCAGGATGATCTGCGGCGCCGAACCGTGTGCAGCCTGAGAAGCGGCACGGATGGCCGAGAGCATGGCGGCAAACTGCGGTGCGGTATCTGCATTCAGCAGAAGCTGATGCGCATCGGCTCTGCCGTCTGCCGTAAAGGCGGTCGGCTCGATCCAGACAATGCCGCAGCAGCAGGCCTTGACGGCCTCGCAGTAGCGGCTGACGGTTGCCGCAGTCGGTGCGCCGGTTTCGTCGGCGTCAAACGCGGCTTCCGGCTGGAGGACGATGCGTGAGCGGACGGGCCTGCCGTTGAACTCCGTCTCTGTAAAGAGCGGTGCGGTATCATCCGCCAGCGGCAGAAATACGCCGGTTTCCCGTGCCTGCTTGCGATACGCTTCGATTGTGCTCTTGACATCATTTTGATTCATGTGCGTTTCCTTTCTGAATGCGGTTTGTCCGTGCGCCGAAAACTGCCGGCGGCAAAGACTGTTATGCAGACGCCGCGTTTCCTGCTGAATTGTTGATATAGAGGTGCCAGCATGACAGTGCCGAGCGTTTGCTGCACCGTCATGCTGGCATCGTTGCATTGGCGTATGAATGGCAGTCAGTCTGCCGCATCGTCTTTGCGGGACTGTTTTTCGGCGTGCTTACTTGATTTCCTTGATTCCGCCTGCGAGGAACTGCAGCACGATGGTGACATCTTCGACGGTGAGGGACTTGTCCTTGTTGCAGTCCGCGTTGATGTGTCCTGCTGCCGTAATGTTCACAGAATCCTCTGCGACATAGCGTGCCATCAGCACCGCGTCCGCGATCTGAACGGTACCGTTTGTATCGGCATCGCCGAGCAGCACAGCGGGATTCGGCGAATCGGAGCTGCTGGTCGTGGTCGTTGTCGTGGTGGTGGTTGTGGTGGTGGAATCATCGGCCGCCGTGCTGAAGTCCGGAACCGTACCGTCCGGCTCTATGCCGCCGATCAGGACGCCGTCATCATAGACGCAGATGTTGTCATTGCGTACCTCAGGCGGATCCAGCTCGGACAGAATGCTGTCCTGGCCGATCTTCAGAGTCTGATAGCTCGGATCATTCGTGGGATCCCATTTTCCGCCGTAATAGAAGCCGACCGTGAACTGGAGCTTCTTGCCGGAGTTTGAGAAGTTGTAATCGGTCCAGTAGAGCTCAACATATCCGATGTTCTTATCCTTGTCCCAGACCTTCGGCTCTGAGATGTGGCTCTTTCCCGGTGCGGCCTCCGTGTTGACCTGGTCGTACAGGATCTTTGCCTCAACCATTGAGATGTCACTGTTGAATTCGGACATATCGAAATAGTAGCGGACCGTCAGATCCTTCGGCAGCTTGCTGTCGTTCGACTTGACTCTGATCGACACCTTTGTGGTTCCGGCGCCGTCATTCGTCTTGTCCTCGGAAGCGCAGGCTTCCGCATAGGTATCCTTACCGCCGCTCTCGCCGCCTATGCCGCCGCTTGCGCCTCTGCCGCCGTCATTGACCGGCGGGAAGTCCGGCGTAATAGACTGCGGATACTGATCCTTGTAGTGGAGATACAGACCGGCAGCCGCACCCGGGCAGGCTGCGTTGTAGTCGATCGTCACCTCGTTGTAGATCCAGTCCTCGGTCAGGTCGTTGTGGGCGTCGCTCGTGTCCGGTCCGCCGCAGAGTGCGCCGAAGAGCACATAGAGCTGCTGATCCTTGTCCTCGCACTTGGTCAGGCCGGAAGCTGCACGGTGATGCGGATGCGCTGCGGAATGGTCGTTAAAGCCGGTCAGGAAGCAGCGGGAACCGCTTTGCGCGGTGGAAGGATCGGGCTTGCCGTTCTTGTTGAGCTTGCCGGTTTCGAGGAAGATGATTTCGTTCTTGCCGAGGATATATTCCATCTGTCCCTTTGCCCACTCGGTAAACGCATAGTCCTCAAGCGGCGTGTGACCGTCCTCGTTGTACTTGTCCTTGCCCTTGTTGTACTTGTCATAGACGAGCATACAGAACTGCGCCGCGGTGTTGTAGCGGCAGGAGCCCCAGGTGTTCAGCCAGAAGTAGCCCTGCGGTGTGATGGTGCCGATCTTGCCGTTCATATAGCCGTTGTAGCCCTTTGCGCACTCGCCCCAGAAATCAATGACTTCCCACGCTGCGCCCTGCGTGATCTTGCCTCTTGCCTTGCAGAAATCCATCGCAAGGTCGGTCAGACCGTTCGGATTCTGCGCTTCGGTATATTCGGTCTCGGA
>JAFPQL010000177.1 GCA_017414145.1 Oscillospiraceae bacterium
AGCTACCTTATATTATAGCGGATTTCGCAGATTTTTGCAAGTGCTTTTCGGGATTTTCTGCAAAAAACAGGAAATCTTCATAAAATCGGCATTACGCCTCCGGAATCTGGAGATCGGCATACTGTGTTTTGATCTCGGCGGCTTTTCCGCAGGAGAGCCTTCCCTCCGGGCAGCTGCCGTTGACATAGCAGCTCGGGCCGAAGCAGCGGAACACGGTCGGACACTGCTTTCGCAGCTGCCGGAGCAGCTCGACGGCACAGCCGCGGATCTCCCACTGGGCGCGGGTACATGTCCGCAGCTTCATGAAGTGCAGCAGCTCTCTGCCGTTCATGTCGCAGATGACATTGACCTGATTGCCCGCCAGTGCAAAATACTGCACGGCCTCCGCAGGCAGACCCGCCTTCAGCAGCTTTTTGAGTGCCTTTGCGTGGGTCTCAAACGCCTTGGTATAGAGCTTCAATGCCTTCTCATTGCTTCTGACCGTCTCCGGGAGCACGTAGGTCTGCGTGCGCACCGCCTGCGAGACATGCGGAACCAGAACGGTCTGGACGCGGTGCCGGACGAGATGCGTCACGGCGGCAAGGGACAGGTTCCTGATCTCGAACTGCGCATGGATCAGCTCCAGCTCGCGCGGACGCTCTCCGCCGATCAGGTCGTAGTATTCGTAATTGCCCTCCGGGTCATCCGCGAGCATCCAGTTTGCGTTCTGGGCATTTGCCAGCAGATTGGCCGCGTCCTCGCCGTCCGGGACGCTCCGCAGGATCGTTTCGGCGGCAGCGGGCTCGGGGTCGGGGAACTTGCCGAATTTTTTGTCCGGCTTATAGCGTCCCTGATTTTCCGCATTGCCGGTGTGATATCGTTTTGCGGTCAGCTCCGGCAGGTTCGGGAAGTATGCACGGATCTGCTCCCTGAGCGATTCGCCGAGTGCTTTCAGCTCGGGATAATACGAGCCGCGGCCGATACACATGACCGTGATCATATACAGCAGCTCGCGTGCGTTCATTGTACAGTAGAAATTGCTGCGGAAGCAATAGGGCAGCAGATAGCGCGCGTCCTCCTTCGGGATCTCAAGCTCCAGCAGCTCCGCATAGGTATCGAACAGCGACTGCATCTGCTTTCTGTAGTCCGGCAGGAGCTTGTCCGGCATCGGCGGGATATAGAATCCGGCGTCGGTATAATCCACGTATCTGCGGGATTTGACCGTATAAGAGCCCAGACGGAACTCAATGACGAATTCCTCCGTGCAGACGGAGACATTGTCAAACGCGACCGTGAAGAACTGGTGCTCGAGCGTCGAGGTGTGGCCGGAGCCGACGACCTTTTCGATCAGTGTGCTGTTGTTGTCCTTGGTGCGCGATTTTTCGTAAATTTCAAGCGCAGTGCCCTGCGTGGTCGAGATCCTTGCCGCGGATGCGACGACGGTATCGCCGGCGGTCGATGACGCAATGATCTTTGCGGCAGCCTGCTCCATAATATCTGCTCCCTTCTGTATTAAGCGGTTATGCCGAAGTTATATTTTATTGTATCATGAATTGCGGCCGTTGTCAAGATAAAGCGCCGCCTTGTCAAAAAGCATCCCGCAAAAAAAGCACCCTGCAGTTTCCTGCAGAGTGCTCTTTGTATCTTGTGTGTATCAGACGATCTTGCCCATCTGGTCTGCATTCACGATCTTTGCGATGAACAGCAGGATACGGGTGACATCGCCGCCGCTGACGCCGTTTTCGCCGTCGCAGTCAGCATTTTTCAGTCCCTGATCCGTGATGTTCGCCGTCTGATCCTGATTGACAAACTTAGCAACAAGAACAGCATCGGAAACATCCACTTTACCGCTGCAATCCGCGTCGCCGTAAAGAAACGAACTTTCGCCGCCGGACTGCTTCTCGGAGGTCGTGAGCTCAGGTGTTGTCTCGCTGACGGTCGTGGTGGAAACCGGCTCGGTCGTGATGACCGGCGGCTCGGTGGTTACGACCGGCGGTGCGGTGGTCTGCTTGGGCTCGGTATTGGATGCGCCGCCGATATCTGCGAGCGGAACAGCCTTCGTGCCGTCCGGCTCCTCGCCCCAGACCAGCTTGCCGTTGACATACATCGTGAAGTGCTCGTTCAGGGAATCGTCAGACTTCAGATCGGTCTTGCCGACGCCCTTGTACGACCAGTCGTTGGACGGATCCCATGCGCCCTTGGTGGACTGTCCCTCGATCGCATCCGGAACGGAAATGCGGAACTGTACCTCGTCTCTGTGCTCGGACTGACCGG